>NZ_JAYGJO010000108.1:0-503 GCF_035013185.1 Acerihabitans sp. TG2 | reverse complement strand
TCACTAAGGGAATAACGTTTTGCCATGGTTCATCTCACACCGATTATATGGGGTGAGATCAGAATGCTGGAATGATATTTCGTGAGCAAGGCGAGACGCCCGTCCCCTTACTTTCTACTGAAGTGTTTACCACAACATCTTCACGCCCCATTCTCAGGAAGTTGCTTTTCGGTAAGTTATAACGCCAATAATCCCTGCACCGCCATCGCTAGGATGGTTAATACCGTCCATAACGTTCACTGATTCGAAATCAAACGGTGACACACCCTCTAAGCAAGCCACATTGATGCCAAACTGCTTAGGGTTAGATCTGCGTTGATGGAAGGTATAGATTCCGCACTTAGAGCAAAAATAATGAGCGGCTTGCTTTGTATTGAAGCGATATTCAGTCAAATATTCCTTTCCATCTAAAACCTGAATTCCCGATAGTTCCGCCGACACGGCAACCGCACCTCTCATACTACAAAAAGAGCAATTACATCTACGAACAGTATTGAAGCTAT
>NZ_JAYGJO010000107.1:0-504 GCF_035013185.1 Acerihabitans sp. TG2 | reverse complement strand
CGGATGTTGCAGCAGGTCGTGATGCAGCCGCCCGGCCAGCGGTTTGAGTGCCGCGCCCACTGCGCCGAACCAACCGGCCAGCGTGCTGCGCGGGATATCAACACCGCTGCGTTGATAGATAACCTGTTGGCGATAGAGCGGCAGATGATCGAGGCATTTGGCGCTGACCACCTGCGCCAGCAACCCTGGGCCGGGCTGGCCTTTTTCGATCAGCTGCGCCGGCAGTGGCGCACTGACCACGGTATCGCAGTGTTCACAACTGAACTGCGGGCGAATATGGCGATGCACGATAAAACGCGCCGGGACATATTCCAACCGCTCGCTGATCTCATCGCGGATAAAACGCAGGGCATGGCCGCAGTCCGGGCAGCTATCGGATGCCGGGGCTAGGTGAATATCCTGGCGTGGCAGTTCCGGCGGCAACGGTCGGCGTTTGGGCACAGCGGGTTTGTCGGTTTTAGGTTCGGGTAATAACGTGGCCAACTGTTGTTCGATATCGGCGGC
>NZ_JAYGJO010000106.1:0-507 GCF_035013185.1 Acerihabitans sp. TG2 | reverse complement strand
TGTCTATCCGAAGTTGAAATGTCACCCTCTGTTCCAAAGTTAAAATGTCACTTTTACTGTGATTAAGTCTGAAAGAGCAGGGTGGTTATCGTTTGAGGCTGGCTCTGAATTCTGCAGGATTAACCAGTACCGGATTGATGGCTTTTAGCTGTTCCTGAACCCTTGCCTGAGCGCGTCGTTTGGGCATTTTCTTGCTGCGCTCCCGTTTCCCATCTTGTTCTCTTTCATCCTGATGAACCTGTGCCAGCCTCAGCACTGCGCCCAGCCGCTTGTTGTCTACGATGGCGCCCTGGTCAACGCAGGCCAGCTTGTCGAACGCCTGATACGAGAGTGTTCTGTGGGCATATTTGAACGCCAATGTGCCGTCTGGATAATCAAATACTTCAATTTTTTGACCGGCGATACGCGTGTTTTCTTCGGTAGGGTCAAGAAGATAAAGAATTTTATCGTACTGAAATGTAAGTGATTTTGAGAGCGTCCTCAGTTCATGCCACGCGAAGATATCGG
>NZ_JAYGJO010000105.1:0-540 GCF_035013185.1 Acerihabitans sp. TG2 | reverse complement strand
GTCGGCCTCGATATCTTCATCGAACAGTCCGCGCTGTTCACCCTGGAAGGCTTCGCTTTTACGCCCGAAGCGCCACTGACGAGCATTTTTTAGCGCTTCTTCCAGTTGCTGGATATATTGCGCCTGCGTTTGATTTTTTTGCGTTTGCTGCTCAAGTACCGATGTTTTTTGTTCAAGGTCCGCGAGTAATTTCAACGCCAGGGAGCGCAGATCATCGGGGTTTTGTGAGGCCAGCAATGCATCGATATCCATGCATTGATTTTATCAAAATAAATTATTATTGTCATTTAAAATCAATGTATTAATCCATTTTTATCTTTATTTCCATTGGGCCAAATCCAGGCCGTCAACGCGCTGCCAGTCCACGCCTTTTATCAGCCAGTCGAACTGCGCCGGCGACAGCATCCAGGCGACATCACCCTGTTTCGGCCAGATAAAATGGCCTTGGTGAAGGCGACGCAGACACAACCAGACGCCGTGCTTATCCCAGCGCAGGACCTTCATGCGCGAGTGGGCTTTATTGCAAAACACAAAGGCGGC
>NZ_JAYGJO010000104.1:0-621 GCF_035013185.1 Acerihabitans sp. TG2 | reverse complement strand
CTCCCCACCGAACAGCTCAATCTTCCGCCTGCCGACATATTAATGCTTGCGGCTAACGGATTAACCACCGTTCGTAGTAATATTCATGGCCGCTTAGTGAATATAGGCGGAACCCTGCACGTAGAATTGTACAAAACTGATAAGTTCCTGCCCATCCGGGCACTGGTAGCGGAGCCAGTAACCACCGCTGGCAAAGAATTTAAAGGCGTATTCAAAAGCACCGTGCCGGCCACGGATGATTTCCCCGCCAGAACAATTTTTATCACGCCCGGTCGGGCACCCGGTTCACGAGGGTTGAGGTCTTTAGTTACCCCAAACGAAGGACCTAAATCTATCGCCAATACAGGAAATCAGACGCAACCCGTCCAATTACCCGTGGTGACAACCTACCCTGATTTTAGTGGCATTGATAACAGTGTTATTGTCGTGCCGCCCCTTGATAGCGGCTACCAGCCAATATATATTATGTTTGCCAGCCCCCGTGACTTGCCCGGTACGGTAACGGGTCAGGGGCAAAAGGTGGGGAACAACTGGCTTGCTGATGCTGCAACTGAAAACGGTGCGCCTATTCCGGCCCAGGTTGCGGATAAATTACGAGATAAGCGTTTCAACTCGTTTGAT
>NZ_JAYGJO010000103.1:0-656 GCF_035013185.1 Acerihabitans sp. TG2 | reverse complement strand
TCGCGGCGTTGGGATTTTACCGACTGGCGCAGGCTGCGGTATTTTTCTTCCAGGGCCGCGACGTTGCGCCGGGCCTTGTCCATTTCACGGATTTGTTTAGCGGTAGGGTTATCCAGCGCGGTAAAGGCGTGCTCTAGTGCGGCGGTTTCTTGCCGGGCCTGGCGCAGGCCCGTCCCGGTGGCGGTGAGCTGCGCTTTTACCTTGCGGAATTTATCAATTTTGCCCGCCTGTTGGTCAAGGCTGCGCAGGCTTTTTTCGGTGGTACGGATATCCCCGGCTAACGCCCGGCTGGCATTTTGCACCGCCCGAAACGGTCGGGTTGCTTTATCCACCGCTTTTAACAATACCTGGAGCTGGAGCGCGTTACTCATCGGTTTGTCCGCTACGTTTAAGGGCGCTGGCCCGCCAGTGGATCAACTCGGTTAACGTCATGGGGAATAACTCCGACGGCGGCCAGTGAAAAATCACCGCGATATCCGCCATCAGGTCGTCCACCGTCAAGCCGATAGGGATGCCGTCGCGTCCGATTTCGGCGACAAAAAACCGATCACCTGACCGGCCAGGGCCACCATGTCCGGCAGTTCCAGCATGGCGCATTCGTGTTGGGTCAGTTGCGGCGAGGTAATGCGTGGCAGCACGGTTAACAGTGCGTCCAC
>NZ_JAYGJO010000102.1:0-692 GCF_035013185.1 Acerihabitans sp. TG2 | reverse complement strand
TTAGGCTGTTGTTTTAACCAATAAATCATAAAATGGAATGCGGTGCGCAGAGTGACTTTATTTCCATCAAGCGGTATGGAAAAGCCCAACATCCAATATATGTTGGACCACATCGGCGAAGCGGACGCCCAAGAGATACCGGCCTGCAACTGCTCCGTGAGGAACTGGTTCTGTCTCAGAAAACCGTCGCCGAGGCGATGGGTGTAAAACAGCCCCGCATCACGCAGATCGAGCAAGGTGGTGCTGATCAGCGACTGATCACCATTAAGCGCTACATTGAGGCCATGGGTGGAAAACTGAGCCTGTACGTTGAAATGCCTGACGGATCCGGCGAAAGGACCATGCGAGTGTGAGCAGGGAGACCGATCGAGCAAGTGTATGCATTCCCCGCTTCTCCTTGATGCAGTCCTAACGCGACACCGCTCACAACCTCGTTCTCCTGGTGTTCGGCAAGGTATTTTACGTGAAATGCCGTCCTTGCGAGCCTTGGGTAAACCTGACATAGAGATACTTTGCCTCCTGGATTGAGGATAAATCCCTACAAGGGCATCATCTCAACGACTCTGACATACGGGGCAACCCTCAACTCGCGAGCTTAGGCTTTTTAAACAGCGAATAAAAATAGCGGTTATTGCAGATCCATCAGACTATCCAACTCTTGATCAGTCAGCCCGGTAGAGTGCTTAACTATC
>NZ_JAYGJO010000101.1:0-710 GCF_035013185.1 Acerihabitans sp. TG2 | reverse complement strand
GTCGCGCGCATATTGACCACTGCGCCCCGGCTGACAGTCATACAGCACTATCGCCTGCTCGGCGCTGTGGGCGGTGACATAGGCCCAGAGATAACCGCGTTGCGTTTTACCCTGACCGGGGTCGAGAATGGAGAGTGTGGTTTCATCGGCCTGGAGCACCGGATGCAGCAGCAGGTCGTGATGCAGGCGCTCGGCCAGCGGTTTGAGCGCCGCGCCCACTGCGCCGAACCAACCGGCCAGCGTACTGCGCTGGATATCAACACCGCTGCGTTGATAGATAACCTGTTGGCGATAGAGCGGCAGATGATCGAGGCACTTGGCGCTGACCACCTGCGCCAGCAACCCTGGGCCGGGCTGGCCTTTTTCTATCAACTGCGCCGGGAGTGGTGCACTGACCACGGTATCGCAGTGTTCACAGCTGAACTGCGGGCGGATATGCCGATGCACGATAAAACGTGCCGGGACATATTCCAGCCGCTCGCTGATCTCATCGCGGATAAAGCGCAGGGCATGACCACAGTCCGGGCAACTATCGGATGCGGGGGCCAGGTGGATATCCTCACGGGGTAATTCCGGCGGCAGCGGTCGGCGTTTGGGCACGGCGGGTTTGTCGGTTTTAGGTTCGGGTAATAACGTAGCCAACTGCTGTTCGATATCGGCGGCATCGGCTTCGATATCTTCATCGAACAGTCCGCGTTGTTCGCCCTGGA
>NZ_JAYGJO010000100.1:0-722 GCF_035013185.1 Acerihabitans sp. TG2 | reverse complement strand
GTAATGAAAGAGCTGAATATACAGCCTCTGGATCTAGCAATCAAAATCCCTGAAAACTTCACCAAAATGCCAGATCTGTTAGCGGACATTAAATATCCATCTTTAAAAAATAAACCTAAATTCATTTATTCTACCGATGATGGCGCAGTGTCTTTGGGATTAACTGAGAAAGCCTCATCGGGTCTAGTCGATATCGATGTGGTGAAAGATGGGATGTTGGATCTTGTGAAAGCTCTAAAGCCAAAAGCGTTATCATTGACTGTCGATGGAAATAAGGCTTGGCTAGTAGTTTTTAAGTCACAAGCTAGAGATGGCAACATATTGAATATCCAATTATTTACCATGACAGATACAAAGTTCGTAGTAGGAACATTCAACATGACAGAGAAGTACATCAATCAATATTGCGATGTTGGAGTCTTATCTTTGATGTCTTTGAAAGAAACATCGCGTTAATTTCAGGCAAAAAGTGCCTAATGCTCCCGTGGTGGGTATATAAAAATCACGGGGAGCGTAGCGACCTTCGTCTAGCTCGTCTTTTTGTCTCTCGCCCTGCAAAAGGTTTGATTGTGTGGGCGAAGTGTCCGACTTCCAGCAATCACACTTCGTCGCTTACTGCTGCCTTTTCTGCTCACTTTATCAGGTGCCAGTTATCGTACTGCGAGACGGGGTAGGGGTCCGCTTGGAAAACGGACAATATCCTACGTTAAGCCTGTTTCTTA
>NZ_JAYGJO010000099.1:0-732 GCF_035013185.1 Acerihabitans sp. TG2 | reverse complement strand
AGTATGAAGTATGAAGTATGAAGTATGAAGTATGAAGTATGAAGTATGAAGTATGAAGTGGATAAAATTAAGGTATAATGCGATAAAGGCCATGAAGTATATTGTGTCACTATGTCGGTTAGGGTCGTTTTAATAAACCCGAGCGACGATGTTTTAAGGCCCAGTAGTTAATCTCTACAATCGCATGTTAGTTTAGTGCTGAAAACGCGATGAGTTAAGGCTTTATAGTTGTTAGAGTATTCGCGGTGGGTGTAAAACGGTATTACGTTAGGTATATCGCGACAGAAGTAAAGCCACGTAACACAGAGTATATATCGCGAGGGGGGATGTACTGTACAGACTTAGCTAGGGTTATTCGAATAGGGCTAAGTGAACAATTACCTTTCAGTCAACAGATGGGAGGACATCGTAAGATATAGATGGCTCATATATCCTGTGATACACATGTACATCTATGAACGCAGTACCCATAGCAGTAAGTCGTTATAAAGTTGATTAATGTTAAATCTTAAGTTCGTAGTACCTTAAAAGCCCCGACTCTCCGAGTTGGGGCTTTTAACGTCTGTGAGGCTTAACACTTGCCTTGGCTGTTCGTCAGTAAGCGTACGCCCAGAGCCGTCTGTTAATTACCCGTCAAGTTGTTGAATATGATGTCCATCATGTTTTAAGAGCCTGTAAATTAAATTGTGTAATTGCCTGTTTTTGATATTGTTATCCGAACAACGGATACAA
>NZ_JAYGJO010000098.1:0-845 GCF_035013185.1 Acerihabitans sp. TG2 | reverse complement strand
TGTATCCCCTTTTGCATGCCCTGCTGCCGTAGTTGCTCAGCTATCGTCATAACATCCTCTCTATAATCAGTGGTATTCTGGTCAATATTATGCAGAAATTGTTCTGCATTCGAGGTGGTTCCACACTCCGCGATATAAAACATCAAGCTGCGAAACTGTGCATGTGGCAGCGCCCATTGGCTTATCAGCCGGGCGATATCGTTGCTTAACTCCAGCATGTCACGGGTTCGGATGTGCTTTTGAATCAGCTCCAGAACCGCCACTCGCCGATGGGTCATGATTTCATCATCCGGCAGGGTGGTGAGATCAATCAGCGGGAACGCCTGAGTGTAAACCGATTTTGCCAGTTCAGGGTCGGCAAAGCAATCCAGCCAATAAGTAGTATAAGGATAAGGTGAGGTGCGGCCATGGTAAAACAGCAGCGGTATCACCACCGGCAACTGCTTATGCCCCTGGTCGAGATGTTGCTGCATGGCCTCAAGGCAATAACCCAGCATACGGAAGGGCATCTTTTTTTCAGGTCGAGATTGGTGCTCTATGACCGTATAAATGTAGCCTGGCCCACCCGTGGTCTGCACCGAGTACAACATATCAGAGTAGCGGCTGCGCAGATTGTTTTTGATAAAGGTGCTGGATTCCATGGCTAAGGTGCTCAAATCGCAGCGCTGGCGTAGTGAGGCGGGCAAATGGATATCAAGGAAATCCCGCGCCACTTCGATATCCCCAAGAAACTTTTTGAACAGCGCGTCGTGATGGGACGATAATTTTGTCATAACGCCTCCCTGGCAAATTGAGACGGCATACTATCGCATCAGGGAAACGTGGATCTATAGTCGAAACCGTAA
>NZ_JAYGJO010000097.1:0-884 GCF_035013185.1 Acerihabitans sp. TG2 | reverse complement strand
CAAATGGTGAGTAACGTGATGGGCAACGTCCTGGGCGGCAGCGGCGGTTCCGGTCATGCCAGCAGCCACACGCGCGCAGCGGTAAGCGAGGGCACACTGACGGTGCGCCAGGTGGCACAGCAGCGCCAGGAACTGAGTGGTTTAAGCCGCGACGCGGCGGGGGCGCACCAGGCGCTCAGTCCGATTTTTGATAAAGAGAAAGAGCAACAGCGGCTACAGGAAGTGAAGTTGATCACCGATATCTGCGGACAGTTGATGGACATTGCGGGCACGTCGGCGGCTATCACCGCAGCCGAGGCGGCCAGCGAGGCAAAACATCGCAATAGCGCAGCAGACCGGCAGGCGGCACGTGAACAATTGGCAACAGGTGATAACCCCAACCAAAGCCCAACGGAAGCGCAAATAAAGCAGCAGATTTACGACACGGCCTATAATCTTAATCTCTCGCATTCGGCGCTGGGTACCGGCGGCCACTACCGACAAGCGTTGCAAGCGGCGGTCGGAGTACTAAAGGTGGCGCTCACCGGCGGGGGCATCAGCGAAGCACTGGCAGCAGGCGGCGCGCCGTATATTGCCGAAGGCATCAAACACGCCACCGGGGATAACGATGAAGCGCGTTACACGGCACATGCTATCGCCGGCGCGGTGTTGGCGCACATGCAAGGGCAAGACGCCCTGGCTGGCGGTGCGGGGGCTTTAACCGGCGAGCTGGCGGCGGCACAGATCATGAAACATGCCTACCCGGGCAAAACCGTCGAACAGCTTACGGAAGGGGAAAAGCACACCATCAGCACGCTGGGCACCCTGGCGGCGGGACTGGCGGGTGGTCTGACGGGCAATGGAATGGGCGAAGCAATAGTGGGAGCGCAAATGGGTAAAAATGC
>NZ_JAYGJO010000096.1:0-977 GCF_035013185.1 Acerihabitans sp. TG2 | reverse complement strand
GCAATCAGGTTAACAACCATCTTGATGTTGTCGCCTGGCATCACCATTTCAACGCCTTCTGGCAGTTCGATGGTACCGGTCACATCAGTCGTACGGAAGTAGAACTGCGGACGGTAGCCTTTGAAGAACGGCGTATGACGGCCACCTTCATCTTTGCTCAGAATATAAACTTCTGATTCGAACTGGGTGTGCGGGTGGATTGAACCCGGTTTAGCCAGTACCTGGCCACGTTCAACGTCGTCACGCTTGGTGCCGCGCAGCAGTACACCGACGTTTTCACCAGCACGGCCTTCGTCCAGCAGTTTGCGGAACATTTCCACGCCGGTACAGGTGGTTTTGATGGTGGCTTTGATGCCGACGATTTCAACTTCTTCACCCACTTTAACCACACCACGTTCCACACGACCGGTCACAACAGTACCACGGCCGGAGATGGAGAATACGTCTTCGATAGGCAGCAGGAACGGTTTGTCAATCGCACGTACCGGCTCAGGAATATAGGTATCCAGAGCTTCGGCCAGTTCGATGATTTTAGAGGTCCAGGCTTCGTCGCCTTCCAGTGCTTTCAGGGCTGAACCACGGATCACCGGGGTGTCATCGCCTGGGAAGTCGTACTGGGACAGCAATTCGCGCACTTCCATTTCAACCAGTTCCAGCAGTTCTTCATCATCAACCATGTCGCATTTGTTCATGAATACGATGATGTAAGGAACGCCTACCTGGCGAGCCAGCAGGATGTGTTCACGGGTCTGCGGCATCGGGCCGTCGGTTGCCGCAACCACCAGGATTGCGCCATCCATCTGAGCGGCGCCGGTGATCATGTTTTTCACATAGTCGGCGTGTCCTGGGCAGTCCACGTGAGCATAGTGGCGAGCAGGGGTATCATATTCAACGTGTGACGTGTTGATGGTGATACCACGAGCCTTTTCTTCCGGCGCGTTATCGATCTGGTCAAACGCGCGGGCGTTGCCGCCGTA
>NZ_JAYGJO010000095.1:0-982 GCF_035013185.1 Acerihabitans sp. TG2 | reverse complement strand
GTTGATGTTTGTTTGATCTGGTGCATCACATCGCAAATACACTTTTACTGTAGCAGTATAAAGTGATGAAAGATTATCCTTCACATGTTTTATTCTTGGGCGAAAAGAGAGGAAATCAAATGTATCAGTTTTTAATGAATCTTCCAATACATCTTCATTTTCCCTCCAATGATACCCACAAGCTCCGCCATTCCAGTCACTTATATAACAACCCTTCTCCATATCAACTACGCTACAGTAAGCTCTGTCAACATATTTTTTTTTACCACCATAAGGATACAAATAACCACCAGATATACTGACTATAACTAAATATTTTCCGGATGGAGAGAGTTTAGACGACCCATCCTCAGTAAAATAACGACCATCTATGCCCAGGTCAATAGTCTCTCCGTGACCTTTAAATGACAACTTTCCCCATGCATTGCGATCATGGTTTTTCCCACTTTTTTTCTCGGAGAAAATTAATTCCGTGCCAAATGGTGAGCGTATTATAACATCTGACACCGCCACTGGCGAAAGGGTTATAGATAATAAAATAATTTTTTTTAATAAACAGTTAACATTCATAATTTAGCCTTTAAGGAGTTAAATCTAACAACTGAATCCGTCATTTCCCTGGTTGACTTGTATTCTTCCAGTAAATTCCTTTCATTTTTTATAAAGTCACTTCCCCACAGTGCTGGATCACGATTAACTTCAGGATGATGTGTGTAGAAGTTATCAATAGCTTTTTTGAATTCTGTTCCCACCCAAGTTGGTCTATTTACCGAGTGATCTAAAACCACAGCTCTTCCAAATTTACTTTTAACGAAATCTTTTATTTTTGCCTTGGCACTAACCACTTCATCTTCAGCACGATGAAGTCGGTCAATAAAGTCCAATACTTGGAGGCCCAGATATTCAGGAAGTTGAATGACTTTTAATAATGCAGCAAGAGGTTTGTTATAAATAACATGCCCATAAGTCTCTTTAGTGCAAC
>NZ_JAYGJO010000094.1:0-982 GCF_035013185.1 Acerihabitans sp. TG2 | reverse complement strand
ATTGTTCTAAAGAGACTTGTGGCCAAATTGTTCACAACAAACCTCTTGCTGCATTATTAAAAGTTATTCAACTTCCTGAATATCTGGACCTCCAAGTATTGGACTTTATTGACCGGCTTCATGATGCTGAAGATGAAGTTGTTAGTGCTAAGGCAAAAATAAAAGATTTCGTTAAAAGTAAATTTGGAAGAGCTGTGGTTTTAGATCACTCGGTAAACAGACCAACTTGGGTGGGAAAAGAATTCAAAAAAGCTATTGATAACTTCTACACACATCATCCTGAAGCTAATCGTGATCCAGCCCTGTGGGGGCGTGACTTTATAAAAAATGAAAGTCATTTACTGGAAGAATACAAATCAACCAGGAAAATGACGGATTCAGTTGTTAGATTTAACTCCTTAAAGGCTAAATTATGAATGTTAACTGTTTATTAAAAATGATTATTTTATTATCTATAACCCTTTCGCCAGTGGCGGTGTCAGATGTTATAATACGCTCACCATTTGGCACTAAATTAATTTTTTCCGAGAAAAAAAGTGGAAAAAATTATGATGCCGATGCATGGGGAAAGTTGTCATTTAAAGGTCACGGAGAGACTATTGACATGGGCATAGACGGTCGTTATTTTACTGAGGATGGGTCGTCTAAACTCTCTCCATCCGGAAAATATTTAGTTATAGTCAGTATATTTGGTGCTTATTTGCATTCTGCTGATGGTACAAAAAAATATACTGATAGAGCTTACTGTAGCGTAGTTAATATGAAGACGGGTTGTTATATGAGTGACTGGACTGGTGGGGCATGTGGGTATCATTGGAGAGAAAATGAAGATATATTGGAAAACTCACGAGGATCTGATACATTTGATTTCCTCTCTTTTCGCCCAAGAATAAAACATGCAAGGGATAATCTTTCATCACTTGATAATGCTACCCTAAAAGAGTGTTTGCGATGTGACGCACCAGATCAAACAAACATCAAT
>NZ_JAYGJO010000093.1:0-1025 GCF_035013185.1 Acerihabitans sp. TG2 | reverse complement strand
CCCCCAGTGTCAGGATAGATGACACCCCCATCAAAAACTCTAATGGGGCGATGGGGACATTATATGAAACGCATTTCACCGGAACGAAAGGCCGCCACACTGGCCAAATTACTTCCTCCGTACAACATGACGGTCTCTGCAGTTGCGCAAATGGAAGGGATATCGGAAGCTACTCTCTATAACTGGCGTAGTCAGGCAAAAGCAGAGGGGAAACCGGTGCCGGGTGCAGATAAAAACAGTGAACAGTGGCCGGCGCAAGCCCGCCTGGCGGTGATTATCGAGACCGCCACACTCAGTGAGACCGACATCGCGGCGTACTGCCGAAAAAAAGGCTTATATCCAGAGCAAATTGCTCAGTGGAAACAGGCTTTTTTACAGGTGCCGCCGGTGGATGACCGTGCGGCACTCAAGCAGGTCCAGAAAGAAAACAAGCAGTTAAAAAAAGAACTGATCCGTAAGGAAAAAGCTCTGGCGGAGGCGGCAGCGATACTGGTTCTGCGAAAGCGGTTGCGGGATTATTACGGGGAAGCGGACGGGGACGACTGACGCCAGCCCTCGAGCGCCAAACGCTTATCGGCTATGTGCGAGAGGCTATGGCCAATGGTGCCAGGCTATTAGTCGCGCTGAAGGAAATCAATCTGAGCGAACGGAGCTGGCGGCGATGGCAGAAGCATGCGGAAGATGGACGGCCTGGTGCCATCAGACCCACGCCTGACAACCGGTTAACGGCAGAGGAAGAGCAGCAGATACTGGCGGTATGTCATCGACCAGGCTATGCCAGCCTACCGCCGTCGCAGATCGTGCCGCGCCTGGCGGATGAAGGGATTTATCTGGCCAGTGAATCGACTTTTTACCGGGTGCTGCGGCGCCACGGCGAGGTACATCGCCGAGGGCGGCAACAGACCAGTCACCAGGCCCGTCCTGTGACGACCTGGAAAGCGACGGGCCCGAATCAGGTCTACACCTGGGATATTACCTTCCTGCCGTCGGTGGTGAAAGGTCTTTGGTATTACCTGTATCTGGTG
>NZ_JAYGJO010000092.1:0-1033 GCF_035013185.1 Acerihabitans sp. TG2 | reverse complement strand
CCAGTTCCGCAGGCGTTTCCTGTACAGGCCGGTGGAGATCTTTGGGATATTTGGCCGGTCTGGCAAAGCGCCGGTTGAAGTCGCTGACGAATGTCTCAACCCAATGATTAGCACATTCAATTGAGCTGATATTTTCCAGCCGCATTTCCTTTATTAACCGGTCCTGAAGTGTCTGGTTAGCACGCTCAACGCGGCCTTTAGCCTGAGAACTGTTGGCGCATATGAGATCAATATTGAGGTCATGAAGGACACGGCCAAACTGGGTGGTCCCGGTGCGGCGGGTTTCTGCCTGGCTGACACGGAAAACAGCATGTTTGTCACTGTAGAACGCGACAGGTTTTCCATGTTTATCAAGATAGTCACGCGTGGCCAGCATGTAGTCGAAGGCAGACTCAGTTTCGCAGAAGCGTAGGTGCATCAGCCGGCCAGTAGCATCATCCATGTAAACCAGAAGGCAGCATTTTGATGCACGGCCTTCAAACCAGTCGTGGTGAGAGCCATCAATCTGAACAAGCTCACCAAGGCAATCACGCCGGTAACGTGGTTGATAGACCCGGGGTTTACGCCGCGAGTGCGGAACCCAGAGACCATCAGCAGTCATCCAGCTGCGCAACGTCTCAATGGAGATCCTGATGCAATGACGTTCGAGAAGCTTCTCAGCGGCTAACGTAGGGCCGAAATCGCTATATTTTTCACGTAGCAGCGTCAGAATTTTAAACCGGAGTTCATCAGGGGCACGATTGTTTGCGGGCTTGCCGCGTTTTCGGGATGACAGTCCGGCAGCGCCTTCAATCTGATAGCGGTCGAGAAGACGTTGCACCTGACGAACGCTGAGGTTCAGGAGTTTGGCGGCGCGCGACTGCGTCAGACGTTTATCGCATAGCTGCTGTAAAACAGGGATTCGATCGAGTTCTTTCTGGCTCATGGTGACCAACATAATAGTGATACTCCTGGCTGCCTGAATAAGAACAGGCTAACCGGAGTACGACATTTTAACTTTGCTAGAACACGACATTATCGCTTTGGAGTAACA
>NZ_JAYGJO010000091.1:0-1044 GCF_035013185.1 Acerihabitans sp. TG2 | reverse complement strand
TTGATAGCCTGCCGGATCACACTGTTCAGCGATTCTATCGCGATCGCCTTGCGGATATCGGGCGGATAACCAAAGAAGGTATTGAGATTTTCCCAGTGGGCCCGCCAGCTTTTGCTGATTTGAGGATATTTACCATCCCAGGCGTTCGCGAATGCATCCAGCGCCATCAAGGCGGCTTCTTCCGTCGGCGATTGATAGACGGTTTTAAGCCCGGCAGTAACGCCCTTATAGTCTTTCCACGATACGAATTTCAGGCTATTGCGTACCATGTGGATAATGCAAAGCTGGATATGCGTTTGCGGGTAAACGCTGTTTATCGCCTCCGGGAAGCCTTTCAGGCCGTCCACGCAGGCGATAAGGATGTCTTGAAGACCACGATTTTTCAGCTCAGTCAGTACGTTAAGCCAGAACTTGGCACCCTCATTCTCAGCCAACCACATTCCTAGAAGCTCTTTCTTACCTTCGGTATTGATGCCCAGAGCCAGGAAAACGGCCTTATTTATTACCGAGCCATTGTGCCGAACCTTCACCACGATACAATCAAGATAAACAATGGGATATAGCGAGTCCAGCGGACGATTTTGCCATTCGGTTACGTGTTCTTTAACGGCATCCGTCACTTTAGAAATCAAGGTAGGCGACACGTCGGCGTCATACATTTCCTTGAACGTCGCAACGATTTCACGCGTGGTCATGCCTTTAGCATAAAGAGAGAGGATCTGGCTGTCCATCTGCGTGATACGGGTCTGGTTCTTCTTGATAAGCTGCGGCTCGACGGTACCTTCACGGTCACGTGGCGTGCTTAGCACAATCTCGCCGTCATCGATAAGCAATGTTTTTGAGGAGTACCCGTTACAGGTGTTGGTACCTGTTTTGGGCGTATTTTTCTCATGCCCGAGATGATCGGTGAGTTCAGCATTCAGCGCCGTTTCGACGGTAAGCTTAGTCAACATGCGTGAAAACTGATTAAGATCAGCCTCAGTCTTGATGCCTTTGGCCAGTTCTGTAGCAAGTGCCTGAAGTTTCTTCTCGTCCATAATTTAC
>NZ_JAYGJO010000090.1:0-1059 GCF_035013185.1 Acerihabitans sp. TG2 | reverse complement strand
TTGTCTCGTCAAAGAGCTGCAGTTTGATATTTTCGGGTTCAGTCGCGGGGCTGCATCGGCCCGGCATTTTGCCAACCGGGTTTTCAGTCAGGACAGCGCGATTATAGCGGCTATCAACACCGGGCTGGGTGAGGTTGAGGTTGAGTACGCTGGCACCCCCGGCGGTAAAACCCGGTTTCTGGGAATATTTGATACCGTGGCGGCCATCGGTACGCTGGCTAATGGCCTCAACCCGAACAGCGCCGATACCGGCGAGGTGAATATTGTGCTGCGCCCGGGGGTGGCGGAGAAGGTTTTCCATATTACCGCGCAACACGAATGCCGGTTTAACTTCGCGCTGAACAGCGTAAAACCGGCATGGCCGGAGCTGGCCCTGCCTGGCGCGCACTCGGACATTGGTGGCGGCTATAATCCCGTCGAGTACGAAACTTATTTTCTCACTCGCCCTCAGTTTGAAACCGTACCGATATGTACCGCTGATACCGATACCCGGATTTATAGGCAGACCGGTGAACAACGTAAGCTGATGGATACCTATCCGGCGATCGCCCCAATGCTTCACGAGGTGGAGACAGAGATTAACATCTGGTACGACGACCGAATGCCCGCTGATCGCTACGGCACGTTGCAAAAACGCAGCGGTGCGGCCCTGATCCTTAATCGGCCCACACGTAACGACTGGTCTAAAGTGGTGCTGCGGGTGATGATTGATGCCGCACAGGATGCCGGGGTGATATTTGATCCCATCCGAGAAACAAATGTGAAATTAAAACTCCAACCAGAACTCGATACTTTATGCGAAAAAGCGCTGGTGATGGGGCGCGCTGCCCGCAGCGGCAAATCAGTCTACGGGTTCACTACCCCGGAACTTCATGCACTGGCGGGACAATACCTGCACTGCTCGGCTAACTGGAACCGCGTGATTAAAAACAGCCAAGGGATGATTACCGGGGCGGTTAAACCAGTGGAACTGCTCTCCTTCACCAATCGTCCGGACGCGCGCTGGCAACGGACAGTCTATAATATGGATGGAAACAAGCTATGGAAATAACGCGTCTG
>NZ_JAYGJO010000089.1:0-1213 GCF_035013185.1 Acerihabitans sp. TG2 | reverse complement strand
CCCCTCTGGTTAATCCATCGCCAGGCTAGTAATGTTTATCATTGAACGATGAGGACATTACCCATGAAAAAGCGTTTCTCTGAAGAACAGATCATTGGCATCCTGCGCGAAGCTGAGGCCGGCATGACAGCTAAGGAGTTGTGCCGTAAGCATAATATCTCCGATGCGACGTTTTATACCTGGCGGAAGAAGTTTGGCGGTCTCGAAGTCTCCGAGGTCAAGCGTCTCAAGGCGCTTGAAGATGAAAATGCACGTTTGAAAAAATTGTTGGCTGAAACCATGCTAGACAAGGAGGCCCTGCAGGCAGCGCTTGGGGTAAAGTATTAACGCTGTCTCACAAGCGCAATGCGGTTGCACAGATGTGCCAGCAATCAGGTATTTCAGAACGTCGAGCCTGCCATCTTGCCGGGCTTTCCAGAGCGACTTGTCGTTATCGCTCTCTTCGGGCACAACGAGATGAAGCGCTGTCGGAACAGATAAAAGCGCTGGCGCACGAGCGCCGACGCTTTGGTTACCGTCGTATTTGGCAACTGCTGCGACGCGATGGCGTCGAAGTGAATCATAAAAAAGTCTACCGTATTTATCATGAAAATGGATTATCTATTCACCGGCGAAAGCGCCGTAAAGGGCTGTCCGTGGAGCGTCAACCTCTTGTTCGGCCCAGTGCTCCAAACATGACCTGGTCGATGGATTTTGTCATGGACGCTCTCGCCGGTGGCAGAAGGATAAAATGCCTGACCTGCGTGGATGATTTCACCAAAGAGAGCCTCGATATAGCTGTTGCGCACGGGATCTCTGGCGAACAGGTGACGCGGATACTCGATAATGTGGCGTTATTCAGGGGTTATCCTAAAGCGATACGCACCGATCAAGGGCCAGAGTTTACCGGCCATGCGCTGGATCAATGGGCTCATTCTCATGGCATTGAGTTAAAACTTATCCAGCCGGGGAAACCGACACAAAATGGTTTTATCGAAAGTTTTAACGGGCGTTTTAGGGATGAATGCCTGAATGAACATTGGTTCAAGGATCTTGATCAGGCACGCAAGATCATCAGCGACTGGCGACAGGATTATAACGAGCGAAGGCCACATTCTGCTCTTAATTACCTGACGCCGTTGGAATTCGCTGCAAACTATCGCAGTAGTAAAAATGGTACAGATCAAAACGATGTTACTAGTTAAGTGTTGGCTTAATTACTGGGGGCAGGTCA
>NZ_JAYGJO010000088.1:0-1224 GCF_035013185.1 Acerihabitans sp. TG2 | reverse complement strand
CGGTTCAGGTATTTCCCGTGCATAGCCGGGCCCAGAGTTTGTGACCTGATAGGAGCCTTGTGCTGCAACTTGAGTGTCCTGTCCTGCAATGGGGGTGGCTATTCCATGCTGACAGGGGTAAGCCATGAAAAATCATCATTCATTCAATGACTCTGTAATTTTAGGTGTCGATACGCATCTGGATATTCACGTTGGTGCGGTTCTCAGCTACGACGGAAAGTTGCTCGGAACGAAAGTCATACAGACTAACCAGGTAGGATATGAAGAATTGTTCGACTGGGTACTCACTTTTGGCTCGGTGGAACGTGCAGGGATAGAAGGAACCGGAACGTACGGCGCAGGACTGACGCGATTTCTCATTAAAAAAGGGTTCGATGTTCTTGAAATCAATCGTCCTGATCGTTCTAAACGTCGCCTTGAAGGAAAATCTGATCCACTTGATGCAGAGAATGCCGCCAGAACGGTCCTTTCCGGGAGTGCCAAAGCCGTTCCCAAATTGCAATCCGGTGCCTGCGAGGCATTGCGGATCATCAGCGTTGCCCGCCGGAGTGCCGTAAAGGCGAAAACTCAGGCAATCAATCAGCTCCGTGCGCTATTAGTCAGCGCCCCCCAGGATATCCGCGACATGCTGTGGAAATCAAAACCGCACGAATGCGTTACTGCGGGTATGGGTTTTGAATCTGCTGAGAAATCACCATTACTCCTGGCACTTTGTTGCACACTTCGAAGCCTGGCTAAACGGTGGCAGGCCCTCGCGGAAGAACTCACGCAATTGGATGAGCTACTGGATAATTTAACCCAAGAATATGCCGGAAGCTTACGGAGACAGTTTGGTGTAGGTCCTCAAACCGCAGCCATCTTGCTGGCAGTCGCTGGTGATAATCCTGAACGATTAAAAAATGAAGCTGCACTTGCGTCACTTTGTGGTGTAAATCCGTTGCCGGCATCCTCAGGTAAAACCATCAGGCATCGCCTGAATCGCGGTGGTTCACGTGAGGCGAATAATGCGCTGTGGACAATCGCCCTGGTACGCATGCGCAGCGATCCGCGAACAAAAGTCTATGTGCAACGTCGAACAGGAGAAGGGCTGTCGACAAAAGAAATTTTACGTTGCCTTAAACGCTACATCGTACGAGAGCTTTATCCGCTTATTTTAACTGATTTGGGGCGAGCCCAACTGCGGCCGTTGACATAGGAGCGTCAATAGCCCGATGGAGAGGTTTT
>NZ_JAYGJO010000087.1:0-1324 GCF_035013185.1 Acerihabitans sp. TG2 | reverse complement strand
ACTAAAAGCGGACATTTGAGAGCACCCAAACTGCACTCCCTAAACAAGTCCTTTTACCTGAACCCTACTGAATGATGCTGTGTAATGAAAAAATAATGAGTAGTAGCCCGCCAGCGATGTTGACGTATTTTTTCAGCAGTAGTGGATCGGCCTTTTTAGCTGAGAAAATGAGTGAATGACTGATGACGATAAGCCAGATGCTCATAACTCCCACATGCACGGAGGCAAGAGTCAGATAGTTGCTAATGCCACCATCTTTTCCAGCAAATTGTGAAACCACTGTCAGATAAAACATAATGGCTTTAGGATTCAGAATGTTAGCCAGCCAAGCTTCTTTGACTGTAATTGAAGAGATTCTGCTTGTGAGTTCGGTACGCTTTGATTTAATGCCGCTGACGATGAGCATTAATCCTAACCAAAGGAGATAGAATGTCCCGGCAATTTTCAGTGTGCCAAAAATCGCTGGAGACGAGACAATTACAGCGGTTATACCAAGCCCGATAAGAAGCGCGTGTGTGTATATGCCTAAAGCCGTTCCGGCCAGCGTCCTAAAAAGCCCACTACGGCCGCCGGCCAAAGCGCTACTCATGACAAGAGTGAAGCTTGCTCCGGGGGAGAGAGCGACAGGCAGTAGCACAGGCATAAAACCAAGGATGTTGATTTCCATATTCTTCGGATTGTAACTGGTATGTTATGACGCTGCCAGCTTATAAACTACAGCGCAGAGCAAGAAGCCGACATTACGAACACATGGCGCGGTAATGCGGTAATAAAGTAGAGGCTGCCAGCATTTCCCACAGCATAGAACCGCCAATAACACCACCTGCCAGCGCTAATGCTGCGCCGCGGCCCTTTTCCATGTTATATCGACTCGCACGAAAATTTTCCATGTTTCATCGCTTATTCGGGTGATGATGACGTGGGCAAAACGTCAGCTCCTTGCTCATAACTCACGCACGAGGCTCTCCTTTCGGGCAGGCTTAGTGCCCAGGCAGTATGAAAACGTTTTGGGTCGCTGAGACTGCCAAAAACAGAGCTAAAAACCGCGCTCATACGTAAAATTCGGCTCGACTAAACCAGTCGATCAATTTCAGATTTTTCGTAGACGTGCGCACTTCAGGTTTTGGTCAGGGTTTTCACACCGCCTGTGCCAGAATCGGACATTTAGCGCTTTGGACTAAAACAGGTGATGAACCAGAGTGATACTATGGTAGATACCGATAAATACGGTTTTTGAGGATATTGGTGTTTTATGTCTAAAAAATTCCTGGCGAGTTGCCACTGTGGGTCTGTTCGTTTCTCTGTCGAGTTGTCAGATAGCTTC
>NZ_JAYGJO010000086.1:0-1383 GCF_035013185.1 Acerihabitans sp. TG2 | reverse complement strand
ATGTTGGGTGGAGTGGACAACTTTTCCGATGAATTACGACCTTATATCAGCGATGCCGACATCCGTTATTGCGGCAGTTTCGCAAGCTATAGTCGCATGGTCTGTACTGGATGGTTCAGCAACGGTGATGAGTCTGGCATTATTTGGAACCCTGAATGGAGCAGCAGCCGGCATCGCATTACCTGCATCCTCCGCACTGGTTCCCCAGACTGTTCCAGTACAGAATTTGCGTGCAGCCAACGCATTAATCCAGCTTGGTATTTATAGTGGTACGGTTATTGGCGCTTCGCTAGGTGGGATCCTGACGAGTTCTGTTGGACCAGGGTGGGGACTGGCAATTGATGCAGTGGGCTTCGCAGCCTCTGCGCCGCTTTATTTCTTCATTCGCGTTACGTCAATCAAAGCATGTCCATCACCCGGTAATATCCTACAGGACTTAAAAGAAGGGTGGAAAGAATTCGCCAGCCGAGCTTGGGTATGGACAATTGTCGTCCAATTCACCATTATCAATGCTGCATTTAGTGGTGTGGTGATGGTGCTCGGCCCTGTGATTGCTGATGCTTCTTTTGGGCGAACCAATTGGGGTATTATTGTTGCTGCGCAGAGTGTTGGCCTTATCGCAGGTTCGTTCCTCGCCTTGAGATGGCGTCCACGCCGCGACCTCTTTATTAGTGTAATGCTGGTTGCACTTTGCGCAGTGCCAATTTTTATACTTAGTCAGCCTGCTTCTGCATCGTGGCTTATTGCAGCTTTTTTTATTGCTGGCGTAACTTTTGGCCTATTCGGCGTATCCTGGGCTCATTCACTACAAACTCATATTCCGCAGGAAAAACTGGCTCGCGTATATGCCTATGACGCTGTGGGTTCGTTTGTAGCCATTCCCTTCGGTGAACTGGTCGCCGGACCGCTGGCAATACATTATGGTAGTAGCAATGTGCTTCTGGTTTCAGCAATGGCAGTTGTCATAGCAACGTTAGGAACCTGCCTGGTCCCTGCGATAAGACAGCTCGATAATTCCTCACAGGTTAAGCCGCAAAAGGCTACGCCCTCCTCATGATGATGCTCAAAAAAACCACAAAGTTCGGGATATAAACCAAAGCTAAAGACTATAGAAGACAGTGGCGAATTTTTAAGGAATTAGCATTCTTCCCGAACTGTTAAATATCCGCTTATGGCACAGGGCTGCTGTCGCAGCCCTGATAACGTCAAACCTCGATCGATTCAGATATCTCCAGAGCATCATCGACTTCAATGCCCAGATACCGAACTGTACTTTCCAGTTTCTTGTGGCCCAGAAGGAGTTGGATCACTCTGAGATTCTTGGTTTTCTTGTATATCAGATAAGGTTTTGTTCTTCTCATGGAATGTGTACTGTACAAAGAG
>NZ_JAYGJO010000085.1:0-1386 GCF_035013185.1 Acerihabitans sp. TG2 | reverse complement strand
TGGACGCCCTTCTAAGAGTCAAGTGGTTAGTTGTGTTCTATTAATAAGGCGATTTTGATTACGCAATAACGTATAGACTTCACGCGAGATATAGCGTTTAAGGCAGCGCAACGCTTCCATTTTTGAGTGGCCTTCGGCTACCCGTTTTGCCACATATTCCTGTGTTTTCGTATCCGTGCGTAACCGGCCTATCGCAATAATATGCAAAGCGCTGTTGGCTGCACGATCGCCGCCACGGTTAAGTCTGTGACGATTTGTTTTGCCGGAAGAAACGGGTACAGGGCTGACGCCACATAAAGCAGCGAAGCCAGACTCTGAGTTCAGACGCTGAGGATTATCACCGGCAGTGATCAGCAACTGAGATGCGCATTCATATCCCACCGCTTTACGTTTGATAAGCTCTGGTGCCAGTTCATCGACAATTGACATTATCATGACGTCCAGATCTGCTATTTCGTCATGTAATTCAAGATATCGGCGGGCCAGCGATTTCAGTGCAATACGGTAGGCATCCTGAACGTTACGATAGGCGGTTACATCGGGCCGCCACGCGGCCAGGGTACGGATCAACTGCATTCTCGTGAGGTGACGTATCTGATCACGTAACTCATCCGGGGCTGAAACGATATTCATCTGGATCATTTGTAGTGCAATACGCCGCGCAGCTACAGCCGTTTTACGGCAGACTTTCAAGACGCGCAGTGCTTCAACCATTCCGCTACGTGTTTTAGGTGTGACGGTACGTATACCTGAGAAAGCGGCATGAGCGGCACTTTCTGCATCGATCGTGTCGCTTTTACCTCGCTTACGACGTTCCATTTTATCTGGTGCCGTAACCTCCAGGACTTCAGTTCCGGCTTTTTGAAGGTAACGCAGCAATCCTGCACCGTATGAGCCCGTACATTCGACACCGATACGCGCCACCGTTCCAAAAGACGCCATCCAGGCCAGCATTTGTCGGTATCCCTGCCGTGTTGTTGCGAAAAACTCACTACCTAAAACAATGTTATTGTGATCAACGACAGCAGCAACATGGAGATCTTTGTGCGTATCAACACCACCAACGACATACGATGAATGAACCGAATTTACCTTCGCCATAGGTTATATCCTGCTCCAGAAATTATTCGTCATTTCTCCCGACGATAACCCGGACAGGACAGTAAAGAGACAAGCCGTCAGGCCCTTCTTGAGTCACGCGCATCGGTGAGGAGAATCCTCGCATGAAAGACTTCGCGGTCACCGACGGGTACAGGGAAAGACACATTGCTGGTCGTTCAGTGTGTGAGTCAGGAAACCGGGAAGTCTTCACTGCATCAGTGATCTCACCAGCCTGGAAAAACAGCAAGGATGATGATGAAAACTGACACCGACATTATTACTATC
>NZ_JAYGJO010000084.1:0-1445 GCF_035013185.1 Acerihabitans sp. TG2 | reverse complement strand
ACGACGCGTTATTACCCTGGAATGAGGACCTGGCCCCTTTTTTTAAAAATGTGCCGCAGTATGGATAGGAGGAGTACGTCGATTTAACGGCGCTTACGAACAACCTAACACGCACACACGGTTCAATCTCAAGCATGAAAAGTTGTAGCAATGATTGGCATGTTCAGTGTTAAAGGTTATAAAATAGGAACTATCTTACTAACAAGGTTAAGGAAAAATGGATTTCAAACGTGATGTCTTCGCGATTTTACTTGCGCTGTTACCGCTTGTTTTTGGGTTATTACCTCTGGACTATGAAACACACAAAATCGCCTTCTACCTCGTCCCCTTTATCATTACTTCGATTGTAGTTGCAATGGATATACGGCATTCAAAAGAAGGAAAATCCCATGCTTTAATAGGGATAATACTTACACCGTTGTACCTCTGGAAGCGTTCTCGATGGCTTGTTCTGGTATGGGTTCTTGCGTTTGGCTGCGCATGGTTAATGAATGAATCCGATGTACAAGATCAGAACCTGGGGATCGCTTGCAATATTGTTTCGCAACTTGCACATGAAAAATATGGGAATCAGGCGGCTCAATGTGTCAGAGTCAAAGTTGTTGAAAAAGTAACCTCCGATTTCTGGAAAGGAATCGCAAGTATGGATAACGGCAATGATCTTGATGTAGCAATCAAATTCTCTGAAAAAGACGGTAACCCGTATTTGTATGTAACTGCGCAAGGATTATAATCACTAAGATTTTACTAAAATAATCGCAGCCCCCTTAGTGAAGTATATTCAGGTCGTGGACTTATGAATCGACGGGGGTAGTTCTATTAATATTTATAGTATGGCTGAGATTATCTAAATAGATAAAGAGGTGATAAAAAAAGAAATGAGCCATAAAAAAAATTAAGAAATATTTTGATAAGATTCTAATAGTCGCAATGCTTATCATTCCTTACGTCGCTATGGCAAAAAGTAAGGTCGAGGTGTACAACGGCGTTGATGGTGAGAAAAGTTTCATTATATGGAAATAGTGTTGTAATTAATGAAATACATGACCTACCAAGCAGATTTACCGACCCAATTCGTTGTTCTAAGGCGCAAGAAAAACCACTTGATTCCGGAATTGATGGTCAAGACCTCGAGTATGACGCATATGTATATGATTGTGGAAATAATAACCTTATCCTTGTTAAAAGGATTGTTGACGGGCAGTATGCTGGGAAGGTGATAGTTATCATTATTCCTAATTTCAGACAGATCTATTTGGGTCGAAAATAATATTAAATCTAACATCATAGATATATTATCGAAATTAATTAGGATGAACTTTTAGAAAAAGGGGGCAGCATCTGGCCCCCTCCTTTTTCAACTTCCTCGATTGTGAATTTCAACAAGTTTTTCAGCTACAGACATTTGCTGCTCCGTAAATGACGCACCTTGAGCTTCCATAGCC
>NZ_JAYGJO010000083.1:0-1463 GCF_035013185.1 Acerihabitans sp. TG2 | reverse complement strand
ATATTCATCGAAGCACTGTAATAGCGTCAACCTCTACCGAGGTTAAACGTCATCCGGGCCATGTGGAGCGAATCATAATTTTTAGAAGCGTTTCACAACGTAATGAAACGCCACCGCTATTTCTTTCACTGATTTCTCCATAATGCTTTGATACCAATATAATGACGCTCACCCTGTGCCCCGATAAAGAGCGATATGCGGCTGATTGGGAATACAAGGTTGACTATTCATGATCATTGGTGTGAAGACGTCTTCAGCGCACGATTTAGGTTTTAGTTGCGTTCTAAAAAATAATTTTTAAAAATACCCTTCACTCATAATGATTCATGTCGATAAATGAAACTATTTCATCGCGAACGAATAAATCTGGCTGCAACATAGTAACAATATGATTCCCGTTACCTGATAAAAATGGATGTTTATTTTTCATAGCCCATTTTTTTACATCAGGATAAATAAAATCATGTATCCCAACCCAAAATAATAGAGGCACCGTCGACTGTTTTACCACGGCTTCCATGTGGTATTTTTGGTTAAGTGAGTTGAAAAACGCGCTGAGACCGATTTCAGCAGATGTCGTAACCCATGAAGTGAGATCGGGGGCTGCTTTGCGGGCATACGACATGAAAGAATTAAACGTCATCGGGCCATCCGGGCCTGCAGGCAGACCGCCAACAATATCCCATCCGCCCATCACAACTGAATAAAGTCGATCCTGATAGTATTTCAATAACCCCGCAGCCAACCATGCTCCGGCTGAATACCCGATGATATGTGCTTTCTCGTAACCTAGTTCATCGATTATTTGAATGACAGCAGAGGCCTGATTTTCCAAGGTATATGATTCTGAATGGGTCAATGCCATGCTATCCCCATGCCCTGGCAAATCAAGATAGGCGACGCAGTAATGTTGGCTTAAGGTATTCACCAGCCCACTTTGTATCCAGTGTGTTCCTCTCATTAATAAACCATGCAATAAGATCACAAGGGGACCCGATCCTTGAGTCTGATAAGCTAGATGAGGATCATCGGAAAAATGTGACAAAATGAACTCCTTCAACGAGTAATGGAATTATTAATTAATGGCCGACGACATGATCCTGGAAACGGGCTTGCAGTTAATGCGGGAAGATTTGCAACTGTCGCAAAAATCCCTGGCAGAAGCCATGGGTGCCAGTCAACCCGCCGTTACACAGATTGAACAACGCGGAAACGAGGTCAAGCTCGCGACCTTAAAACGCTATATCGAGGCCATGGGTGGAAAATTAAGCCTGACCGTCGATCTGCCTGATGGCAGCGGGAGAGTATTCCATATCTAGTTATCTGTGAGCACCGTATCTGCGCACTAGAGCGAGTTAGTTAATGTAGCGTAGCCTTGGTGCCGACGGGTTTCAGGTAGTGATGGCACACATTATCCATTGCCCTTTCACCCAATCGACAAAGGGGAAGCTTTTTCCGGCGTT
>NZ_JAYGJO010000082.1:0-1701 GCF_035013185.1 Acerihabitans sp. TG2 | reverse complement strand
AAGTATCTATTTCGGTAAGGAGGTGATCCAACCGCAGGTTCCCCTACGGTTACCTTGTTACGACTTCACCCCAGTCATGAATCACAAAGTGGTAAGCGCCCTCCCGAAGGTTAAGCTACCTACTTCTTTTGCAACCCACTCCCATGGTGTGACGGGCGGTGTGTACAAGGCCCGGGAACGTATTCACCGTGGCATTCTGATCCACGATTACTAGCGATTCCGACTTCATGGAGTCGAGTTGCAGACTCCAATCCGGACTACGACGCACTTTGTGAGGTCCGCTGGCTCTCGCGAGTTCGCTTCTCTTTGTATGCGCCATTGTAGCACGTGTGTAGCCCTACTCGTAAGGGCCATGATGACTTGACGTCATCCCCACCTTCCTCCGGTTTGTCACCGGCAGTCTCCTTTGAGTTCCCGACATTACTCGCTGGCAACAAAGGATAAGGGTTGCGCTCGTTGCGGGACTTAACCCAACATTTCACAACACGAGCTGACGACAGCCATGCAGCACCTGTCTCACAGTTCCCGAAGGCACAACCTCATCTCTGAAGTCTTCTGTGGATGTCAAGAGTAGGTAAGGTTCTTCGCGTTGCATCGAATTAAACCACATGCTCCACCGCTTGTGCGGGCCCCCGTCAATTCATTTGAGTTTTAACCTTGCGGCCGTACTCCCCAGGCGGTCGATTTAACGCGTTAGCTCCGAAAGCCACGGCTCAAGGCCACAACCTTCAAATCGACATCGTTTACAGCGTGGACTACCAGGGTATCTAATCCTGTTTGCTCCCCACGCTTTCGTACCTGAGCGTCAGTCTTCGTCCAGGGGGCCGCCTTCGCCACCGGTATTCCTCCAGATCTCTACGCATTTCACCGCTACACCTGGAATTCTACCCCCCTCTACGAGACTCTAGCTTGCCAGTTTCAAATGCAGTTCCCGAGTTAAGCTCGGGGATTTCACATCTGACTTAACAAACCGCCTGCGTACGCTTTACGCCCAGTAATTCCGATTAACGCTCGCACCCTCCGTATTACCGCGGCTGCTGGCACGGAGTTAGCCGGTGCTTCTTCTGCGAGTAACGTCAATTGGCCGTGCTATTAACACGACCACCTTCCTCCTCGCTGAAAGTGCTTTACAACCCGAAGGCCTTCTTCACACACGCGGCATGGCTGCATCAGGCTTGCGCCCATTGTGCAATATTCCCCACTGCTGCCTCCCGTAGGAGTCTGGACCGTGTCTCAGTTCCAGTGTGGCTGGTCATCCTCTCAGACCAGCTAGGGATCGTCGCCTAGGTGAGCCATTACCTCACCTACTAGCTAATCCCATCTGGGTTCATCCGATGGCGTGAGGCCCTAAGGTCCCCCACTTTGGTCTTGCGACGTTATGCGGTATTAGCTACCGTTTCCAGTAGTTATCCCCCACCATCAGGCAGATCCCCAGACATTACTCACCCGTCCGCCGCTCGCCGGCAAAGTAGCAAGCTACTTCCCGCTGCCGCTCGACTTGCATGTGTTAGGCCTGCCGCCAGCGTTCAATCTGAGCCATGATCAAACTCTTCAATTAAAAGCTTGATGCTCAAAGATTGTCATACTGTTAATCTTTTGAATTACTGTATGTCACTCTTCAAGACTTGGTATTTTGTGTTTCGATACCGTCTTGTGAGTGCCCACACAGATTGTCTGATAAATTGTTAAAGAGCAGTGCGC
>NZ_JAYGJO010000081.1:0-1744 GCF_035013185.1 Acerihabitans sp. TG2 | reverse complement strand
AGTAGAAAGGGCTCAGTATTGATGCAAACAGTAACTGTGATGCCATACTGGCCGGCTCCTCGTAGTTCAATAAACCGTTAGTTGGTAATGTGTTAATCGTGGCATGACAGCCCTTATCTGGAGTTGATAAGTCCGCGCCTAGCTCATTACTACCCTTCAACTTTAGCGGGTGCTGTTTAAGATTTTTGCTGAAAATGAGCAACTAAAATACAAGTGGTTGATCAGGTGGATGCGAATATACAGGCAGAGGTGTACAAAATTAAGTCAGACCGGATATATTGGTTAATCACACCCTCTTCCATGTGGAGCACCAAATGCCGGATTACTTTTTTTTCAAAAAGGGTAAACAAACCGTCGTGCTGGAAAGATCAGAGGCGGGCGTAGCCTCTCAACTGACTGAACAGGGTTATAAAAAACAATTTGAAGAGGTCAGCGCCACTGATGAAAAACAAGCACTTGCCCGTTTTGCTGATATCTGCAGGGAAAAACAAATAGATCACCATAACTTCTTAGCAGGCGCTGGAGCCATGCCCCTGATAGGCGTTCTGACGGCAGTTGCTGTTTTTCTTTTTCGGAAAAAGTAGCCAGCGATGGCCTCGGATTGACGGACAGCACGACACGAATCGTTGAGGCCAAGACGTGTATATCTCTGTGCGCGGTACCGGCGACCTCTTTCAATCCCGGGTTGGTTCTTCCCAACACATTTCGACAAGGCAATACAACCGTATTTTTCATGGATGGATTGAAAATTACGCCTTCACCTGGCCATTCCTCTCGCGTACCAGAACTTTATCATCCAGACTTAAACCAAAGGCATAGTCTGCGCAGGCATTGTGCTTTACACTGCGCGCTGCAAAAACTGAGTAGATAAACGATTAAGTAGGCGGTAATAGCGATGAACGGAACGATCACAACGTGGTTTAAAGATAAAGGTTTTGGATTTATCAAAGATGAAAACGGTGATAACCGTTATTTTCATGTGATGAAGGTCGCCAACCCGGAGCTGATCAAGAAAGATGCAGTGGTGACTTTCGAAGCCACCACGAATAACAAAGGTTTGTCAGCTTATGCGGTGAAAGTCGTACCGGAAAGCAAATATATCTATATCGCAGGCGAGCGTATTAAGCTTACATCGATCAGGTCTTACCTGGTTTACAGCGAAGAAGTGTCTGCCGATACCCGTAT
Organism: Acerihabitans sp. TG2; assembly: GCF_035013185.1. NCBI lineage: Bacteria > Pseudomonadati > Pseudomonadota > Gammaproteobacteria > Enterobacterales > Pectobacteriaceae > Acerihabitans > Acerihabitans sp. TG2. The sequence goes on along the minus strand of NZ_JAYGJO010000081.1, from coordinate 559 downwards.
TGATAAAGAAAATGCGGTGCTGTCTGTGGGTGTGCTGATGAGTAGTATCAGGCCGAAATCAGCCACTAAACCTGATGAAATGCGCTCGCTGAAAAAATTGGCGATCACCACTTTCCAGGGAACAACGTTAATCTTCTCAGAAGATGAAATAGACGTGGATGCCACGGTGAAACTGCTCAAGGCCGGCCTTGTACATAATTCTGTGTAATTGCCACCCTATTAAATGTGGCTGTGTCATTGGTGCCCCTGGGCCTGAAGTGAAACGTAACACCTACGTAACGCACCTGTATTTTGAGGTTTTTCACCATCATCAGGATAGGGAGCAAACCTTAGAATTGACAACATGAAGCTGAGGTCTGCTGATCATTAATCCGTGGTCCAAGACTACTAGCCTTACGGTAACGTGACTTCCTGAATTTGCCCACCACCCAAAGGGATTACGCAAGTAAGTGCTTACCTAAAAGCTCCCGCTGACCGGCTCCCAGTCTAATTTGAATGACACGGGCAGACCAATAAGCTTACGACTTATCCAATGAACGAATAAGTCCGCTAATGTCCC
>NZ_JAYGJO010000080.1:0-1834 GCF_035013185.1 Acerihabitans sp. TG2 | reverse complement strand
GAACCTGCAAGTAGAGTCAACCGAGGAGAGTTTCACCCCTCAGTTGCTCACAGAACCGTACGTGACAGTCTCCCGTCATACGGCTCTTGATCACCCATTCGTTGCACGAAGTAAATACCAGTGGGCAAACAGTTTCGGCTGCTGCTTTCTTGCCAGCTCCAGCCTTCGCTGCGCCTTGCGTGTTGAAAGGCGGAACTTGGATTGCATCCATTTTAATAATCTGGATTGCATGGCACTCCACAAGCGATAGCCAAAATTCCGGTACCAGAACTTGCCGTAGTACTCGATCCAGCCCCTCACCACCGCATTATAGCGTTTGGAAAAATCTGTCAGACTGTCCGTCGTGGAACGATGGATCCGCCACTCCTTGATGGTCTTAGTGATTTTTCGCATCGCCTTCATTGACGCCCCAGGCATACACTTCCGGTACAGCTCGCCTTTATAATTCTTCAGCGTCCGTACCTTGAAGTCATATCCCAGAAAGGTAAAACTCTTCGCGACATTTTGCCTTTCAAACGTATCAATATAGGCGACATTCGATTTCTCTTCATTTATCGTCAGCCCCACTTGTGCAAACCGCTGTGTTAGCCTGTCTTTTAGTCTGGTCGCATCGCTCATTCTTGAGCAGTGGACAACAATATCATCGGCATATCTTTCGAAGGGCACGCCCCGATATTCTCTGACCATCCACTGGTCAAACGCATAATGCAGAAAAAGATTAGCCAGCAGCGGTGAAACTACTCCACCCTGCGGTGTACCTCGCTCACGTGGAGTCAGCTCGCCTCCCTGGGCTCCTTGCATCGGCGCTTCCAGCCAGCGGCGGCAATATAAGATGACCCACTTCGGCATCCGATGATGCTCCAGCGCCTTGATCACCAAGTCATGCCGTACATGGTCAAAGAACGCGCTAATATCTACCTCCAGTATCCAACTATATCGTTGGCACCGGGTGGCACATTGTCGCAAAGCGTCGTGGGCAGACTTTCCTGGACGATACCCATAAGAATCAACATGAAACAGCGGATCGAGCTTGGCCTCCATAAAGCGTTTTATTGCTCCTTGGGCAATACGATCCGCCACTGTCGGTATCCCTAGGATACGCACTTTGCCGTTATCCTTAGGGATCTGTTTTTCCAGCACCGGGGGCGGAAAGTATGCTCCCGAGCAGAGTCGATTCCAGATTTTGTAGAGATTTCGATTGCGGTACTGATTGAACGCCGTCAAGGTTTGTCCATCGCAACCCGGAGCTCCGCGATTGCGTAACACGTCCTTGTAGGCAGCCCATACCAGCGCTTTCGGTATTTCAAATGGTTTTCGTTGCATTAAGTACGTCATCCTCTTACGAGTTGTGTCTTTTGCAATGAATGTGATCCCCACCCCTTCGCTCCACACCCATTACAGGCATTTCATCACTACTACGAGTGAGTCCGTCCCTACTTTCCGATGCGTGCCGAAAGTAGGTTCTCACGTTCCCTAAGATGGTCTGGCCTGGGATCTTGCTGCCTTCACACCGGGTGCCGTGCAGTCAGTAAACAGGTAACCACTGCACTTATCGGGGTCCGGCTGTACAAACCCGTTTTGACACCGTCTAAGATTTCGATGCTTCATCGGACAGTTCACTTGCGTTCAACTTTCCAGGCCGCACATGACAGTAGATCTCTGCCTTTTCCTGAAACGCTCACCACCACAACCCTTAGGCCGCAGCAGCATCAGGTTGTTTGGTCAGTGCTCCTGTAAGCCCTGACCGGAGGGCCTTCCTCCACCCACTTTAGAGCATGGATCTCTCATGCCGCCATTTTCATGGTTTCTGCTTGAGTTTTCCTTCGTGACACAC
>NZ_JAYGJO010000079.1:0-1873 GCF_035013185.1 Acerihabitans sp. TG2 | reverse complement strand
CTATGTTGCTGGCGAGCCTGATATTTATCCGTTGCACTGCGCCCCTGCAGGCTCCGTTCAATGCCATACAGTTTACCGATGTAGCCCAGCGCCACATCCGCTTTAGTGGGTTTGCCTTTGGCCGATTTTGCGCCCTTGGGGACCGCTTTGCCCGCTTCAATATATTTGCGCCGGGCATGATCCCAGCAGCCGATACGCACCAGATTGTTTTCACGGCACACCGCGTCATAACCGGCATAACCATCGGTTTGCAAAATACCCGTGAATCCCGCCAACAGGCGCACGGGAACACTACCGGCGCGGCTCGGATCATACTCAAACAGCACTGAGGGTTTATCGGGTGGGCCACCGCGTATCACCCACATCCATTTGTCCGATTGGGCGGTTTTGCCTGCTTCTTTCAGTACCTGGATGCGGGTTTCATCCATTTGCAGGTAACGGCTGCTGTTTTGTACGTCACGCAGCCGGGCCAGCAGCGGGGTAAATACCTTGTCCAGCCGGATGATCCAGTGGGCCATATTGGTGCGGCTTACCGGGTGGCCACTGCGGGCAAGCATGTTTTCCAAACGGTACAGCGGCAGCCCATCGGCATATTTGGCCACGATGATATAGGCCAGCAAGGCGGTGGTAGCAAAACATTTACCCAGCGGATGGACCGGGCGGCGGGCCGCCACGATAAACTCCTCGCCATCGCGGTCAAACACCGCTTTTTCCTGCCAGTATTCGATGACTTTTAATTGGGCGGGAATAAACGCCAGCTCTTCTTTAACCTTGCTGAAGAAGGTGGCGCGGGCGCCGGCTTTTTCTTCGTCGGACAGGCACAACTCCACACGTTCACGCAGCAGGTTGGCGGAGAAACCGCGTTGGCGTTTTTGGGTGCCAGACGGCGGTGGGGGCGGCGATACGTCATCCGGCAGTTGAGCCAACAAGGACTCCATTGCCACGTCCAGTTCGGCTTCATCGAACAAGGCAATCTGGTCAGTATGCCGCTCACTGCTGGCGGCAAACTGTTGGGCTTTTTTGAGGCGGAGCAGCTCTTCGAGTAGGGCGATATAACATTCGCGATGTTGAAGCTGTTGCTGAAGTTCCTCGACCTGCGCCAGCAATTCAACCGCAGATAAACTGCGGTTGTCTGGGTTTTCGGCTGGCGGGGAAATGGGCGTTTTCATGGCTAAATTATAACAAAAACAGCTACCTGATGCTGCTTATTTCGACTAATTAACGCCATCATAATGCAGTTTTTTATGCCCGTGAAGCACGCTGATATCATAACCATCCAGCAACCAGTTAATCTGCTCCCCGCTCAGGAGCAACAGGTCATCGGCCAAACTGGGCCACTTGAATTTCTCCTCTGCCAGCGCCTTGTAATAGAGGACAAAACCATTGTCTTCCCACATCAGACATTTGATTTTATTGCGCTGGCGGTTAGTGAAAGCATACAGCGCCCCGGAAAAGGGATTATGCCCCAGTTCCTGTTCTATCAGCGCCGCCAGCCCGTTGACCTGTTTGCGAAAGTCGATGGGTGCGCGATAAAGATAAATCTGCGGCATCGCCAGCGCCGGGCGTAAGTCACGGTTACGCATCAGAGTTGCCTGAGAATAGCGCCCAACAAGGTCACATTGCTGTTATTAAGACCGGTGATCACCAGGCCATTTGGCAATGAGAGTGTCAGTTCGGTTGGGGTGTCGGCGTGGGTGATGTCGGCGGTGACTTTGGCAAACCCTGGGGCACGCGCTTGGGTCGGGTTATCGGTGCAATATTTTTGCCGCCAGTAAACAAACTGGTGATATGTCAGTTGCTGTTGTTGACAGAAAACCTGGCCAGAAAGACCGGATGCTTGCCAGGCAGTGATCTGTTCGCGCCAATGCTCGGC
>NZ_JAYGJO010000078.1:0-1998 GCF_035013185.1 Acerihabitans sp. TG2 | reverse complement strand
TACCGGGCTGACCTTGAACCGTTATCATCTGCTGGTAAAAGGCAGCCACGCGCCGCTGGACGTTGAGTCCTTTGACGGCCATGAAGGGTTAAGCGCGTTGTACCGTTACACCCTTATCCTGAGCAGCCCTGAGCAGGATATTGACCCGGCGACGATGCTGATGAAGGATGTCTCCCTGGTGATGCAGACGCTGCCACAGACCGCGTTTCACCACACCACCCCGCCAGAAGTTCAGCGTACTGTGCATGGGGTGGTCACCCATTTTTCCCGCCTCTCCTCTTCCCGTGATGAAACCCGCTACCGTATTGTCTTTCAACCCCGTCTTGCCCTGTTGGATAAAACCCGCCGCACTGCCCTCTATCAGAATCAATCCGTGCCAGAGGTGGTGGAAAAAATCCTGCGGGAACATCACCACTGGCCGGGCTGGCTGTACGACTTACGTTTACATCGCCATTACCCGACGCGTGAGTTGATCACCCAGTTCATGCAATCGGATTTTGAGTTTATCGACAGTTTGCTCAGTGAAGTCGGGATCTGGTTCAGTTTTACCATGGACCACGAAATCAAACATGAAGTGGTGCTGTTCGGTGATTCGCAACGCAGTTGGCAGTTTAATGTTGACGTGCCGGTGGTCAATCCGGCGGGCATGTATGACAGCAGCCTGGAGTCGGTCTGGGATTTACAGGCACAACATCAGGTGGTGGAAAAGTCGGTCAGCGTCAAAGACTACAATTACCGCACGGCAGGTAATTCACTGGATGCGCAGGCCGATATCACCGCTGATGATGACAAAACCACCTACGGTAACGACTATCACTACACCGACGGTTATCTGACTGACGGCGACAAAAACACCGATAATGACGCTGAGGCCGAAACCGCCAACTTCTATGCCCGTCTGCGCCATGAACGCCAGTTAAACCAGCAACATCGTCTGAGCCTGAAAAGCAACGCGACCTTTATCGGCCCCGGCCAGGTACTTAACCTGACTGGCGAGACGCCCCGTGCGTTTGCCCATGGCATGCTGGTCACCGCGTTTACCGCAGGTGCAACCCGCAGCTCAAGCTACCAGCTTGAAGTCAAGGGCATGGCCTACCGCGAAGGCGTGGATTATCGCCCGGCGTTGAAAGCCCGGCCGCGCATCAGCGTGCCGTTACCCGCCCGGGTCACCAGTATCACGCCAAACGACACCTACAGCCATATCGACCACATGGGGCGTTACCGGGTGAAGTTTGACTTTGATCAGGACACCTGGAAAACCGGTTATGAAAGCCCGTGGCTGCGCCTGGCCCGCCCTTACGCCGGGGATACGTATGGTCTGCATCTGCCTTTATTGTCTGGCACGGCAATCTCAGTGATGTTCGATGGCGGCCATCCCGATAAACCGTTCATCGCCCATGTGCTGCACGATGCCAAACACCCCGACCACGTTACGCTTGAAAACGCCAAGCGTAATGTCCTGCGTACCCCCAGCAACAACAAAATCCGCCTGTCTGATGAACGTCAGAAAGAACATATCAAGATTTCCACCGAACACGCAGGCAAATCCCAACTCAATCTCGGTTACAACGTCAACGCCAAACGTGAACTGCGCGGCGAAGGTAACGAACTGCGTACTGACGGGCACGGTGTCTTTCGGGCGGCAAAAGGCATCTTTATCAGTGCAGATGGTCAGCCATTGGCCGAGGGCCCGATGCTGGAAATGCAAGCCGCGCTGGATGAACTGGATGCGGCCCGCCAGGACGCTGCCGGACTGCGTGCAGCGGCAGAAATGGCCAAAGCCGAGCTGGCCGACATCGAAAAACAGGCCAGCCTGATGAACGATACGCTCAAAAACCTGCAACAGCGGGCGCTACTGCTCTCTGCTCCGGCCGGAATTGCCCAGGTGACCCCGGGTAGCCTGCAATTGTCGGCCGGCCAGAACCTGATCGTCACCACCGGAGAGGATGCCGATCTCAGTATTGGCCAAAAACTGCGTATCGCGGTAGGTGCAACGCT
>NZ_JAYGJO010000077.1:0-2135 GCF_035013185.1 Acerihabitans sp. TG2 | reverse complement strand
TGTCGGCATCGCTGATATAAGGTCGTAATTCATCGGAAAAGTTGTCCACTCCACCCAACATGGTCTTTCCTTAAGGTTCCAACACCAAAAAAGGAAGCGCCATGTTAAGTAGAGAGGACCACCTAATGATAAAACAAATGCGCACGCAAGGCGCCTATATTATCGATATTGCCCGTTATATCGGTTGTTCAGAACGCACGGTCAGACGGCATCTTATGCAGCCTGAACCGACCCGGTGTACGCCCTCACGACGGCGCATGACCAAGCTCGAACCCTATATGGCGTTTATCGATACGCGCCTGAGTGAACACGTCTGGAATGCCCAAGTCATCTTCCAGGAAATCAAGGCGCAGGGGTATGACGGCGGCACCACCGTGCTGCGGGAATATATCCAGCCCAAACGCCGTCTTCGGCACGGGCGTGAAACCGTCCGCTTCGAAACACAACCGGGCTATCAGTTGCAACACGACTGGGGCGAAGTGGACGCTGAAGTGGCGGGTCGGCCGTGTAAAATCAACTTCGCGGTCAATACCTTGGGCTATTCGCGCCGCTTCCACGTCTTCGCCGCGCCCAGCCAGGATGCGGAGCACACCTACGGATCACTGGTACAGGCGTTCGATTATTTTGGTGGCAGCGTGAAAACCGTGCTGGTTGATAACCAGAAGGCGGCCGTGCTCAAACATAGTTTTACGGGTGAGGTTGTCTTCAACGCCGGCTTCCAGTCGTTGGCCAAGCACTACAGCTTTATGCCCCGCGCCTGCCGGCCTCACCGGCCCAGGACCAAAGGAAAAGTGGAACGTATGGTGGGATACGTAAAACACAACTTTTTTGTCCATTACCGCCAGTTCGACAGTTTTGCCCATGTCAATCAGCTCTTGAACCAATGGTTGGCGCAAGAAGCTGACCAGCGCCATCTGCGTCAGTTTCACCAGACGCCGTTAGCGCGGTTCGAGGTGGAAAAATCGGCCCTGCAACCGTTGCCTGCCGGGCCGTTCGATACCAGTTATTACGATACCCGTCAGGTCGGGTGGGATGGCTACATCGACGTGCGGGGCAACCGCTACAGCGTGCCCCAGACCTGGTGCGGACGTCAGGTCACGGTGCGTATTACCCTGGACAATGAGCTGCGAGTCTACGGCGATGATGAACTTATCGCCCGTCATCAGTTGGCTTCGGACTCAGCGGGTTGGCAGACGGTCCCGGAGCATCACCAGACGCTGTGGCAGCGTACCTGCCAGGTAGAACAACGGCCGCTGGATGCGTATGAGGGACTACTATGATGAACGAACTGGAGAGCTTATTGACCCGCTTGAAGATGGATCATCTGACCGGCGCGGTGGAAAACCTGCTCGAGCAGGCCGCAAAAGAAGAACTGAACTACCGGGAGTTCTTGACGCGAGTCCTGTCACAGGAATGGCATGGGCGGCGTAACCGGGGACTGGAATCGCGGCTCAAACAGGCCCGGTTACCCTGGATAAAAACGCTGGAGCAGTTCGACTTCAGCTTCCAGCCGGGAATAGATCGGAAAGTGATCCGCGAGTTGGCAGGTCTGGCGTTCGTGGAGCGCAATGAAAATGTTATCCTGCTGGGACCGCCGGGGGTGGGGAAAACCCATCTGGCGGTGGCTCTGGGCGTCAAAGCAGCGGATGGTGGGCATCGGGTGCTGTTCACTCCGCTGGATAAACTGATGGCAACGCTGCTCAAGGCCAAACAAGAAAACCGCCTGGAGAGGCAGATCCAACTGTTAAGCTACAGCCGGGTGCTGATCCTGGATGAAATCGGTTACCTGCCGATGACACGGGAAGAGGCGAGCCTGTTCTTCCGACTGCTGAACCGGCGTTATGAAAAAGCGAGCATCATCCTGACCTCAAATAAAAGCTTCACGGACTGGGGAGAGGTGTTCGGTGATAACGTGCTGGCATCAGCGATCCTGGATCGGTTACTGCACCATTCAACCACGGTCAATATCAAAGGGGAGAGTTACCGACTGAAAGATAAGCGAAAAGCAGGAATGTTATCGGCTAAAACCGTGTCGGGTATAGCGCCGGATGACACATTACTAAGTACAGATTAAAAAACGATAAATAGTGGACATCTTGAACGATGAAAATATGCCGCTACTGCGCGATGTTGAC
>NZ_JAYGJO010000076.1:0-2160 GCF_035013185.1 Acerihabitans sp. TG2 | reverse complement strand
GGTGATGTCGGCCAAGAATGGCTGAATAATTTTTTTTCTGCCACCATAAACAAAAGTCATTAGTGTTGGGATAGTTTTTTGGCTATCCATTACGTTCTTGTCGTTAGCCTGTATCACATCAGCAATCTCGGACCAAGGGGCAGGACATTCATTATCTAACTTCCCCTCAATATTATATCCTTTGGGAAGCCCGCTATAATATATATCGAGCTCGTTTGCATAAATAAACCTATGTTCATGGTCTTTTATATACCAAAGTTCATTAGCGCTTTTCATATAAGAAATTAAAGTATCAAAAGTGTTCTGACGTACATCTGAATCGTTATCAATTGAAACATTCATACTATTTCACTCCATGATTTTATTGAGTGGGCTATAAACCAACGGCCCACAATAAAAGATCATCAGTTTGGTTATTTTGTGAATTCGGCCAGAGGCATATGGGGTTCAGTGCTCATAAATCGGCTAGGGGCATAATTATCATAACCATGACAACGGCAGTATTCTATCAACTGGCTTAAGGCACTGACGCCAACTTTTTCATACACCGATAGCAGATATTTCTTCACCGTATTAGGTGAAATGGCTAAGCGTCTGGCAATGTCTTTGGCACTTAATGATTGCATGGCATAAAACACCACATCAAATTCCCTGTCAGTAAACAAATCAGTAGGATTACCAAACTGTAAGGACGCGGGACCACGGCCCAACTCAAGGTGATACATGGAAAAGATATCCAGCTTTTTAGCATGCCCTACTACCCCAATGGATTTTCCATTTTCAATCAGCGGAGAGACATTAATCATAAAGGGTTGGATTAATTTTTCTTTACCACCGTAGACTGCATTAAATAATGTTCGAATGGTTTTCTGACTAGTCATAACATGCTTATCATTTTCCCGTATCACCTCCGCGTGGTCAGACCAATAAACCGGGTATTCGCTAAGCAGCTTGCCCTCCGGATTAAATCCTTTAGGCAACCCACTATAATGGAAGCCGTAATCGTTAAGGAAAACACCTCTATGTTCATGATCATTGATATACCAGTATTCATTACTGTTTTGCATATACGAAATCAAAGCACCAAAGTCTTTCGAGCGGATATCTATATTATTACCTATTGAAACATTCATACACTCACTCTCCAAAATTTATTCTTTATTTACAGTCATAATAGCTAAACCTCAGTTTAGCTGATTATCTTACGCAACCAGGGGTATATAAAATTCAGTGCTGCTAAACCGAAAAGGTGCATATTTATCATATCCATGACAATAACAGTATTCTATTAACTGAGTTAATGTATTGACCCCGGTTTTTGTATACACTGACTGTAGATATTGCGTCACTGCATCAGGTGAAATGGCTAAGCATCTGGCAATATCTTGGGTGCTTACCGCGTGCATAGCATAAAATACCACATCAAATTCCCGATCAGTAAACAAATCAGTAAGGGTAGTCTGGCATACTGAGGTTTGCTCTTGACCATGGGTGAGGTGATACCTGGCATACATGGAATACATCTCTAGTTTTTTAGCCCGCCCCACTACCCCAATTGATTTACCGTTCTCAATCAGCGGGGTCACCTCAGCCATAAACGGCTGGACCCTTTTTTGTCTGCCACCATAAATACAGGTCATTAGTGCAGGCATAGTTTTCTTACTTGCCATAACGGTTTTATCGCTTGCCTGTATCACATCCGCATTTTCAGACCAATAAACCGGACACTCGTGATCCAGCTTGCCTTCTGGATTAAAGCCTTTGGGCAGCCCACTATAATGAAGTCCGTAATCGTTAATAAAAATAATTCTGGATTCAATATCTTTTATATACCAATAATCATTACTGTTTCGCATAAAAGAAATTAAAGCGCCAAAGGTTTTCGATTCTATCTCTAACTCGTTATCTAATGAAAAATGCATATTATTGTTCTCCATATTTTTACTAAAAATTGCTACTAACCTACCATCAACACAAGTCCAATATCAGTTTGGTAGGTTAGCGCACTCAACTAAGGGTATATAAGGTTGGGTACTCATAAATCGGTTAGGGGCATATTTTTCATAACCATGACAACGGCAGTATTCTATTAACTGACTTAAGGCACTGACGCCAACTTTTTCATACACCGATAGCAGATATTTCTTCACCGTATCAGGT
>NZ_JAYGJO010000075.1:0-2207 GCF_035013185.1 Acerihabitans sp. TG2 | reverse complement strand
CTTACCTCACAACGAAACACTGTTAAGCCACTGCATTCAGTTGGGCCAACTCAGGGGTGTATTCCTCTGGTGCGTATGACTGTGGATGACATTCCGCGCGCCGATCTGCCGTACTACCTGAAATGTTCAATTCATGTCCGCCTGACTAACTGCGTGCGCAAAAACGCCTGGTACGAGTTGGAAAGCGCGGTGGCACGGAATGAATTACTGGAGAGTCATTTTGCCCGCCTGGAAGCACAAACACTGGGTTTTCACATGATGCGCGAACCGGGGGCAAGCAGTCTGGATTTCTCCGTGCTGGCGCAAGCGGGTGAAACGGATGAGGTGCGCCATCTGCAGGAGTGCTTCGGCATTTTATACCGTGAGAATCTGCGCGATGAACAGCCGTGGCTTGCCGCCGCGCTGTTTGCTCTCGACCGCCACAGTAATAGCCCACTGCACGTCGTCATTCAGCAACTAAGCGCAGCGCAGGCGATTTCCATGCTCCGTTCGTCAATGCGACCTTAATGACCTCCAACGTAAGTACTACTGTCATGAGTGGATTCTTCTCTACTGGCGAACGCCCGGACCAGCTCAAGAAATGCCGAAAGGCCAGCCGATGGATGTCGTCTTCCAGGATAATAAAGACAAAGCCCTGGAAATGGTGGAGTCCAGTCGTCAAGTAATCGCACAAGCCGACCTGCTTTGATGTCATCAATAACATTCTGCTCAAGGAAGAAACCAATTCCTGAGCCTTCCAGCACGGCTATTAGCGCCAGGGACGCCTCATCCAGCGTGAGTTGTCCGTGAACATCAACCTGAACAACTTCGCCTTTTTTCTCAAGATGCCAGCGATAGAGTGAACCGTCAGGAAGGCGTACCCGAATGCACGGATGATTGAGGAGGTCTATGGGGGTTTCAGGTTGCTTATGGATAGCTAAATAGTCAGGAGATGCGACGACGGCATAGCGCTGAGGTTTCCCAAGGAAGATGGCAATCATGTCATTAGGTATCAGGCTGGCGACTCGCACTCCTATATCAAAGCCTTCCGCCACGATATCAATCAAACGGCCATCCGTGACGATATCAACCTGCATGTCTGGGTAGCGGCGCAGAAATTCCAGTACCACGTTAGAAAGTAGAGTTCGGGCAGCAAAGGGAGGTGTATTGATCCGCAGTACACCTGATGGGTTTTCACGTCGAGAGCGTACGACTTCCAGGGCCTCGTGAACCCCCAGAAGCGAGGGGCCAATGTTATCAATAAATAGGCGACCGGCGTCGGTCAGCCCTACACTCCGAGTGTTTCGATGGAACAAACGAACCCCCAGTTCAGCTTCAAATTTCGCGATAATGTGGCTGAGCGCGGTTGTCGATACTCCCAACTCGATCGCCGCCGCTCGAAATGTTCCCCTGCGAGCGATCGCCATTACGGCATCTAAGTCAGTCAATGTAATTCGAGCCATTATCCCATTTCCTTCATCATTGAATCCTGTTTTGTCCTTATTGTTAACATTATAAAGACTGTTTAAAGTAAAGCTGTAGAGTTTATTTATTGGGAGATAGGTCATGAAGATGCCATCAGCAGTACAGGCCTTTTTCGAGGCAAAAGATTTAGATGTTGTTGCCAATATTTTCACCCTTAATGCCGTCGTTAAGGATGAGGGGAAAAGGTATAACGGTCGTCATGCCATCCGACAATGGCGGGTCGCTGCAACACAAAAATACCAGTATATCTCTGAGCCATTTGAGGTGGCATTGCGTGGCGATACCGTTATGGTTCGTGCCAACGTGACAGGTGACTTCCCCGGTAGTCCGGTCGTTCTTGGCTATATATTTCACCTTGCGGAAGAAAACATCGATGGCCTGGAGATAAGTCATGACTGATTTTTTTGGGCTTGAAGGAAAAAGAGTACTGATTACCTCCGGTACTCAAGGCGCGGGAGCTGCCACCGTGGCGTTGTTTAGGTCTCTGGGGGCACAGGTGATGACCTGTGCTCGCCATAAACCAGATTTCCCACTGGATGTCGGGTTTGTTTTAGCAGACTTATCGACTGACGAGGGATGTGTTCAGTTAGCCAAAGCCGCGCGGGAACAATTAGGGGGAATTGATATTATCGTTCATATGCTTGGTGGCTCTTCATCACCCACGGGTGGATTCGCTGCATTGACGGATGAGTTGTGGCAACGTGAGTTGGAGTTCAACCTTTTCCCGGCAGTACGTCTGGATC
>NZ_JAYGJO010000074.1:0-2385 GCF_035013185.1 Acerihabitans sp. TG2 | reverse complement strand
TGTCAATCAGCGTCGAATTGTGAGCAGCAAACAGCGTCGAATATTGAGCAGGGTTTAAGCCCTTTTTTTCCGTGATTTAAACCGGTATGAGTCATTCCCTGTTTCCAGAATGTCGCAGTGATGCGTTACCCTGTCCAACAGCGCCGTTGTCATCTTCGCATCCCCGAACACGCTCACCCATTCGCCAAAGCTCAGGTTCGTTGTGATGATGAGTGAGCTCTTTTCGTACAGCTGACTTATCAGGTGGAACAACAACGCCCCGCCTGAACCAGGGAAAGGGAGGTAACCCAGTTCATCCAGGATCACTGCATTTATCGCCATCAGCTGTCGGGCCAGATTGCCTGCTTTTCCCGCCTGTTTCTCTTTTTCCAGTTGGTTGACCAGGTCCATCGCGTTGTAAAAACGCACCCGCTTACCCTGTTCTACCGCGGCAACCCCTAGTGCCGTCGCCAGATGGGTTTTACCCGTTCCTGTACCGCCCACCAAAATCAGATTGTGTGCTGACTCCAGATATCCTCCGGCCGCCAATTGCGTGATATGTTCCGCTGACAACGGACTTTCCTGCCATTCGAAGTTCGTCAGATCACGGTGATGCGGAAAACGCGCTGATTTCATCTGGTAACACAGGCTACGAGCACGCCGATCCGTCTGCTCCGCATCCAGTAATTTCAGCAGCATACCTTCGTTGGACACCACTTGACGTCCCCCCTCCGCTCGCAATTCACTCCAGGCTTCAGCCATGCCATAGAGTTTTAACGCCTTCAGTCGCGATAGATGATCTTCAGACATGGTTCACCGCCAACAGGCTGTCGTAGCGGGTACAGTCAGCCAGTGGTTCAGTGAATAAACGTAAGTTTTCAGGCACGTCCAGCGAAGGGGCGCGAGGCGGTTCGACTAATCGCCGAAGTTCGTTGAGAATAACCGCCGCACTCGGTTTACCGTATTCCAGCGCTAACTGGCAGGCGATATCCAGCGCCTCCAATCCAGCATCGCGGGCACCCAGCAGAATATCGGCAAAGGCCCGATCGCCCTTTGGCTCGGTCAGTAAAGCCTGGCGGACGTTTTCAACCGACAGGGGAAGTGTCCAGTTAACGAACGGCGTACCGTGGCGCAAGGCGCCCGGTTTGGTCTCCAGAATGGGCAAATAATGCCAGGGATCGCAGAAAACCTGATCACGACCAAACACGCGAACGTGGCAGGCTATTTCCAGACCGTCAGCCACGGCGCGAACATATTCAGCGCTCAGTCTTACCGAAATAACCTTACCTGCCCAAGCGGCCGGCACGCTGTAGCGGTTGCGATCTATCGTGATTAAGCAGGTGCTGGAGACGCGCAGGGGCTGTTCCACATAGCTATTGAACGGCACAGATACCGGGTTTAACGCCGGTCGTTCATCGCGCATCGCGGCGGCGATAGTTTCTGCCCGCTGTGGATGGCGGCGTGATGAAAGTTCGCCACAGCGCTGGGCTAACCAGGCATTAAGCCCGGAAAAGTCATCAAAATGAGGCGTTGGAGTAAAAAGCCACTCACGAATATTGCCCACCTGATTTTCAACCTGACCTTTTTCCCAACCCGATGCCGGAGTGCAGGCCACGGGCTCGAACAGATAATGGTTCGCCAGCGTCATAAAGCGACCGTTGAAACGGCGTGATTTACCGGCAAACACGGTTTGAACGACGGTTTTGAGATTATCGTAAATCATCTGGCGAGGAACTCCGCCGAAAAAGGAAAAGGCTTTTACATGGGCGTCGAGCACCATTTCCTGGGTTTCACGAGGATAAGCGATAACAAACATCTGACGGCTATAGGCCAGGCGGAAATGGGCCAATTTAATGGTGTGAGAAACACCGCCGAGAACCACATATTCGTAGCTCCAGTCAAACTGCCCGACATCGCCGGGTGCAAAGGACAGCGGGACAAAAGCCTGGGTAAGCTTACTGGGGTCGCGGCTTACCTTCCAGATTTTGACATGTCGCTGGATGCTGTCGTAAGCACCGTGATAGCCCTCATTTTGCAGTCCTTCGAATAATCGGCGCGAAGTCCGGCGCCGGGGTTTAGGCAGGAGTTGGTCGTGCTCTAACCATTTATCCAGGATAGCGAGGAAAGGACCCAACTGTGGTTTATGTTGGTATTGCCGCAGGTAGCGGGGTTCATCGGCGGCATTCATATATTTTTTGACGGTATTGCGGGAAAGATTAAGAGAACGGGCAATAGCACTGATGCTTTCGCCATTGACGAGGTGACGACGGCGGATCTTGGCGATAGTTTCCATTATAAGCATTCCAGGTTACTCCCCCAAAAAGGAGGAGTGTGACACACACCCGGGGTGGTCAATATTGGGCGCTGATCACCCCGGAAACCTGCTCACTTTTGCACGCTGTTTTA
>NZ_JAYGJO010000073.1:0-2457 GCF_035013185.1 Acerihabitans sp. TG2 | reverse complement strand
GTAAGCGTCCAGCATGTACCGTATTGACAACTACTCAGGCGAGAGGGTGATATTCCACGGCAACAGTTCGTTTATCCGAGTTATGGGCCACTCGGCGATAAGGCTCAGTACCTCTTTGAGGTATTTCTCCGGATCTATGCCGTTCAGCCTGCATGTCCCGATTAGACTATACAACAGCGCACCGCGCTCACCACCGGTGTCCGAACCGAAGAACATATAATTCTTTCGCCCCAACGCCACCGCGCGCAGCGCATTTTCCGCCAGGTTATTGTCGATTTCCACCCAGCCGTCTTCCAGGAAGCAACACAACGCCGTCCACTGGTTCAGGGCATAGTTGAACGCCTTTGCCGTGTCACTGTGGCGCGACAGCGTTTTCAGTTTTTTCCGGAGCCAACCCTCAAGTCCGTCCATCAGTGGCTTGCTGCTTTTTTGCCTCACCGCCAGCCGTTGTTGCGCCGGCTGACCCCGGATAGTGGCTTCTATTTCATACAGTTCCCTGATACGTTGCAGCGCTTCTGTTGTGGTGTCTGAAGGGGTTCGAACATGCACATCGTAGATTTTGCGTCGGGCATGCGCCATGCACGCCGCTTCCCGGATAACCCCGACCTCGCGTTCAGGGTCATACAGTTCGTTAAAGCCAGCATACGCATCCGCTTGCAGCACACCGCTGAACAGGGCCAGATGGGACTGTGGATGGATGCCCTTTCGGTCCGGCGAGTACGCGAACCACACCGCTGGCGGCTGTGATGAGCCGGCGTTGCGATCGTCACGCACATACACCCACAACCGGCCGGTCTTGGTTTTTTTATTGCCCGGTAGCAGAACCGGCACCGGCGTATCGTCGGCGTGCAGTTTGCCCGGCATCAGGACATACCGGCGCAGCGCCGTCTCCAGCGGGGACATTAAGCGGCAGCAGGCATCCACCCAGCCCGACAAGAGCGAGCGACTGAGTTTCACACCCTGGCGAGCCAGGATCTCACTTTGACGATAGAGAGGCGAGTGCTCGCAATACTTAGCAGTCAGTACGCGGGCCAGCAGGCCCGGTCCGGCGATGCCTCTTTCGATGGGACGCGAGGGCGCCGGCGCCTGCACGATGCGGTCGCATCGGCTACAGGCATGCTTTTCCCGTTCGGTACGGATGACTTTCAGCGCGCTGCGCATCAGTTCTAACTGCTCCGCCACGTCCTCGCCCAGGTAGTGAAGTTCGCCACCGCAGTCCGGGCACGCCGATTCAATCGGCAGCAGGTGTTTCACTTCCCGAGGGAGTGTTTCAGGGAAGGGGTGACGGTAGCGGGACTGGCGCAGCGGACGCGGGACAGCCGGATCATTCACGCGTCCGAGCAGGCTATCCGTTTCTTTTTCGCGTTTCTCCAGATCCTGCTCAAGTTGCTCTATTTGGCGAGCCACCTTTTCAGAACGACGACCGAAGTTCATGCGTTTGAGTTTGTCCAACTGCGCCCGCAGCCGGTCGATTTCGCGCTCGCGTTCGTCCAGGGACTCTCGCAGGGCCAGAATAACCCGGTCCTGTTCAGCCAAGCGCTGTTTAAGTAGAGGAATAGTGTCGGTATGTTGATATTTCATATGCCCGGCATAGTACCGGGCTGGCGATTTTTATAACATAGACAGGGAGTTAACAAGCCTTTTAGGTTGCCGCCAGTCGATGCCTTCGAGCAACATGGCCAGTTGTGCCGAGGTAAGGAACACCTTACCCTCTCGGGCCGAGGGCCAGGCAAAGCGCCCGCGTTCAAGGCGTTTGGATAGCAGGCACAGACCGTCGCCGGTGGACCAGAGCAGCTTGATGGTGTTGCCACGTCTGCCCCGGAAGACAAACACATGGCCGCAGAACGGATCCTCCCGAACGGCATTTTCCACCTTGGCCGCCAGACCGTTAAAGCCGTTACGCATATCGGTAATACCGGCAACGATCCAGATTTTTGTTCCTGACGGCAGGCCGATCATACCCCGTCTCCCGCTATCAGCTCACGGACCAGGGCAGCCAGCAGCTCCGTTGAAGGCGCGGTTAATGTCAGATGTCCGCGAGCGAAGATCACCTCGCAACGGCACGACACAACCGATACCGGGATATCCGGCGGCGGCGCAAGCGCGACATTTTGAGTCATCTCTACAGGGATAAGCACGGGTTGAGCCTGGCTGGGAACGGTCACAGGCTGGCGGCGGGTGACCCGCCCTTCGCTGCGGTAAAGGCGGATCCAGTTGAATAGGATGTTGTCATTCACCTGATGACGGCGAGCAATGTCGGCCACAGATGCACCAGGCTCAAGCGCGAGCAGTACCAGCTTGAGTTTGAATTCTGGAGAGTAAAACCGGCGCGGTGCTGAGCGCCAACCAGATTTATTGTCAGGAGTGTCCAAAATAGATGTCCGTCTGTTGATAGATGGGCATCTACGTTATCTGTTCATAGCAATTTAGGGCAGACGGTCCGAGGTGGACGCTTAC
>NZ_JAYGJO010000072.1:0-2521 GCF_035013185.1 Acerihabitans sp. TG2 | reverse complement strand
GTAAGCGTACAGCCCGCGCCGTCTGTTATCTATTCCTCAAGGTAGGTAGGTTAGAGCTCCGTCTCATTTAGAAAGAGTTCTATCTATGGAAAAACCCACTAATTGGCGTAACGGTCCCCGTAACATCTATTCCGACGACTTTAAACTACAGATGGTTGAATTGGCGTCCCAGCCTGGTGCTAATGTGTCCCAAATCGCCCGTGAGAATAGCGTTGGCAGTAATCTTATCTTTAAATGGTTACGTCTTTGGCAACAGGAAGGCCGCATATCCCGCCGCTTGCCGGCCACAGTGACACCGTCATCAAACCCAACATTACTACCGGTTGAAGTGATATCCGAGTTGCCGACGCCGGATATCTCGGGTGATAAAACTCGATATTCCCGAACAACATCACCTACAGCAGTTAGCGCACCATCCTGTTGTATCGAGTTTCGGTCCGGCAAAATGACGCTGGAAAATATCTCCCCGGAACTGTTGACCGTTATGCTTCGTGAACTGACCGGGGGTGCCCGAGGATGATCCCACTTCCCTCAGGAACCCAAATCTGGCTGGTTGCCGGTGTGACCGATATGCGAAAATCCTTCAACGGCCTTGGGGAACAGATACAGCAGGCGCTTAACGAGAACCCGTTCTCCGGGCACCTGTTTATCTTCCGTGGCCGTCGTGGCGACATGGTGAAAATCCTCTGGGCGGATACGGATGGTCTGTGCCTATTCAGCAAGCGTCTGGAGCAGGGTCAGTTCATCTGGCCGACGGTTCGCGACGGCAAAATCACGCTCACCCGTTCTCAACTGGCTATGCTACTGGACAAGCTGGACTGGCGTCAGCCTAAAACAACACGCCTTAACTCACTGACAATGTTGTAAAAAAATCACTGGTGCATTATAAATGGGGCATGAGTCAAGACTATCTCGCCCGTATCGCTGAACTGGAACGGCAGCTTCACCAAAAAGACCAGCAACTCAGTCTCGTTGAGGAGACTGAGGTCTTCCTGCGCCTGGCGCTTGCTCGGGCGGAGGAAAAAGTAGAAGAGGAAGAACGCAAAAACGAACACCTGCGCGCGCAGTTGGATAAGCTGCGGCGCATGCTGTTCGGCGTCTCCTCGGAAAAGCTGTTGCGCGAAGTTGACGACGCGCAATCGGCACTGGAGCAGCGTGAACAGGACGGTGACCGGCGCACCGGCCGGGTGGATGACCCGCAGGTTCCCCGTCAGCTTCGTCAATCCCGGCATCGCCGCCCGCTGCCGGAAAACCTTCCCCGTGAAATAAACCGTCTTGAGCCCGCAGAAACCTGTTGCCCGGAATGTGGCGGTCGGCTGGACTATCTGGGTGAAACCAGCGCGGAACAGCTTGAGCTGATACGCAGCGCCCTGAAAGTTATCCGTACCGTTCGGGTGAAAAAAGCCTGCGTGAAGTGCGACTGTATCGTTGAAGCCCCAGCCCCTTCCCGCCCCATTGAACGCGGTATCGCCGGTGCCGGTCTGCTGGCCCGCGTGCTGACCTCGAAGTATGCCGAACACACGCCGTTGTATCGTCAGACGGAAATCATGGCGCGTCACGGTGTGGATCTGAGCCGGGCGCTGCTCTCCAACTGGGTGGATGCGTGCTGCCGTCTAATGGCGCCGCTGGAAGAAGCTCTTTATCACTACGTCATGGCCACCGGCAAACTGCATACTGATGATACGCCGGTGCCGGTACTGGCGCCGGGCAAGAAAAAGACCAAAACCGGTCGTCTGTGGACTTACGTGCGCGATGATCGCAATGCCGGTTCATCGGACCCGCCGGCGGTCTGGTTCGCTTACTCGCCGGATCGGCAGGGAGAGCATCCTAAACATCATCTTCGTTTTTTCCAGGGTGTGCTGCAGGCGGATGCGTATACCGGCTATGATCAGTTGTTCAGCGCGAAACGTGAAGGTGGGGCACTCAAGGAAGCGGCCTGCATGGCCCATGCCCGAAGAAAAATCCACGACGTGTATATACGGACAAAAAAAGCGGGCACTGCGGAGGACGCGCTGGCGCGTATCCGAGAACTGTATGTCATCGAAGCCGAGATCCGGGGGCTTACGGTAGAGGAACGGCTGAAGGCGCGGCAGGTGCGCAGCAAGCCGTTACTGGCCTCACTACATGACTGGATACAGGAAAAAATGCTGATGCTGTCACGTAAATCGGGACTGGGAGAAGCCTTCCAGTACATGTTAAATCAATGGGATGCCCTGAGTTATTACTGTGAAAACGGTCTGGTGGAAATAGACAACAACGCGGCAGAACGTACCCTGCGGGCCGTCACCCTGGGCAGGAAGAACTACCTCTTCTTCGGTTCGGATCATGGTGGCGACAGGGGTGCGATGCTGTACAGCCTGATCGGCACGTGCAAACTCAACGGTATCGATCCTGAGGCGTATCTTCGTCATATTCTCAGCGTTCTGGCTGACTGGCCGATAAACCGGGTAGCCGAACTTCTGCCTTGGAATGTGGATCTCACTACCGAATAACCGTCAATACGGCGCTGAAAGTACGCTTA
>NZ_JAYGJO010000071.1:0-2872 GCF_035013185.1 Acerihabitans sp. TG2 | reverse complement strand
CTGTCTCCGTTGTTCGGATAACAATATCAAAAACAGGCAATTACACAATTTAATTTACAGGCTCGCGCTATATAAGATATCCATTTAAGGTGCTACAGATTGCATTCACTCTGTGTATTTTATGGTCAGTCATTCACTACCTTTTAACATAAATCCTAAACTATTTTTTCATCATAGACTTAATCCTATGGCTGATAACTTTTGATTTACTCTGTCCGCTTCTGAAAAAGAGTCGAGCACACCTTTTCCAACCCATTGATATATTCTCAGCTTTAGTAAAATCGCTCTGCAGCCCTAGAAAGACCACCGGCAGCTATGGGCAGACGTCGAAATATCCTCTAATTTTGTGACCTGCTGATGCCTGCTTTTGATGTCATATCTGCCTGATCTCACCTCCGTTAATCATGTTTAATGCCTCGAACTTTGGGCAGTAGATCATTCTTAAGAAAATCACAGGTTGCCTTTTTTGTAATCAACGTATACGTTGTATACATTGATTTGGAATTGACGCTGAGGAAAACATGAGCAGAAAAAATAATGTAGTAACCGTAAGATTAACTGATGAGCAACTGAAGGTTTTCACAGACTGGAAGGAAAAATTAGAGGGCGACTTAGGGATCGATGTGCCTTTGGGGGCAGTTATCCGTAGGGCGTTAGATGGCGCTATTCAGATGTATAACCAGCGTATGGATCATGAAATCCAGGCGGAAATAAATCCGGATGAACGCGCTGCACGAACACAAGGTGCTAACGCATATATCAGTGACTACAAGGAAGGGAAATAATCATGACCATCATCGACAGTAAAGCACATCAAGCAGGGTTCAGAGAGCATTATGTCGATAATGCTAAGCCAGTGTGGGATATCGGTCGCCCGCAAAAACCTTTCATCGAAAGCGCCTCTGATATACGTGGGCCAATATTAGATATTGGCTGTGGCACAGGTACGCTTGCCGCTTATTTTGCTAAGCGTGGTGAGCAGGTTACCGGGATTGATTTTGTCGAAGAGGCTGTCGAGCGTGCTACCGCGAAGGCGAAGGCCGCGGGTCTTAACATCGACTTTATGGTTAAAGACTTTTTCACTATTGGCAGTTGGGATCGGAAGTTTCGGACCATTATTGACAGTGGACTGTTTCATATCTTTTCAGGCGATGAGGTGAGAAAAGCTGCTTACCTGGATATCGTGAGTAAATTACTCAGCGATAATGGCCGACTTTATGTTCTGGCCTGTAAAAAAGAAACCGGGATCGATGCAGGTGTTAACGCTGATGAGATTTTTGAGACCTTTCGTGAACGCTTTATCGTTGAGTCATTGCATGAGTTTGAGGCCGAAACCGTCATTGGCGCAGCGGAAAACGTCCCCGGCAAGCAGTGGCTAAGTTATTTTGCGGTGATTAAAAAACGCTAATGTTAAAGGGGGCTGCGTCCCCCATTTTCAGGATCTGAGGTTCCAGGATAAAAGATAGAATAAAGGTCTGCTTTCCTTGATTAAATGTGCGCTTTTATTAGCATATTACCTTCATTTTATTGTGATTCACCTAACCTCAATGAATCGCAGTCTGGAGTAGTGAGAATCAAAAGTTCGTGGGGAGCGTTCATAATTCTGTGTCACGTTAAAAAATCACTACAACGTAATCACTTTATCGAGGCGACCCTCAAAATAAATCGCCAACTGGGACAATGTCAAATTCCAGCTCTGTATCGGCATTGTCCATTTTTCCTGTGCATTCATTAATCCCAAATAAAGCAACTTCAACAGACTGTTTTCATTAGGGAATGCGCCTTTGGTTTTCGTCAGCTTTCTGAACTGACGGTGCACCGATTCAATTGCGTTCGTCGTGTAAATCACCTTGCGGATCGTCGCCGGATACCGGAAGTAATGCGACAGATTATCCCATTTCCTTCGCCACGACTGGAGCACCATCGGGTACTGCTGACCCCATTTCGCCTCCAGCTCATCCAGCGCCGTTTCTGCCGCCTCCTTTGATACCGCCCGATACACCGGCTTCAGGTCAGCCATAAACGCCTTATGATGTTTTGATGCGACGTATTTTATCGAGTTACGGATCTGATGGATAACGCAGAGCTGGACTTCGGTATCCGGGTAAATGCTGTTTATCGCTTCAGGGAACCCGGTCAGGCCATCCACACAGGCAATCAGAATATCGTCCACGCCACGGTTTTGCAGATCGGTCAGCACCGACAGCCAGAAATTAGCGCCTTCATTTTTAGACAGATACAGGCCCAGGATCTCTTTCTTGCCTTCCAGATTCAGCGCGAGAACCGTGTAAACCGCTTTGCTTTGATAACGCCCGTCTTCGCGGATTTTATAGTGGATCGCATCCAGCCAGACGAAGGGGGTATACCGCCTCCAGTGGGCGCTGTTGCCATTGTTTTAACTCAGGAATGACTTTATCGGTGACAGCACTAATCGTGGCGCTGGATACGCTAAAAGCGTATAAATCTTCGATTTCCTGGCTGATATCTTTGTAGCTCATGCCGAAGCCGTTACGCTCGCGGGGAGTGGCGAGTTCAAAGGCACCGGTTGGCGATTTAACTGTCTTTTTGGTCGAACCGTTTTTACGGTTAGCGGCAATATCCTGAGCGAGATGAGAATCCAGCTCAGCAGCCAGCGCAGATTCCGTTAACTGTTTGATTAACGGTGTTAATTGAAGTGGTCAACAAAAATTGGTCACACAACCTGACTGTTCATCGAACAGCCGCTCAGATTCGTTTGGCGTTAAGCCGCCGTTATACCAATGAGGCCTGAGCTCGCTGTAGTAATCCGTGATGTAGCGGATTATGGCGGACCACGCTTCCTTGAAGCTTTCGTAGTCCGTCGCCGGCACCCATTCTGTTTTTAGACTTCGGA
>NZ_JAYGJO010000070.1:0-3011 GCF_035013185.1 Acerihabitans sp. TG2 | reverse complement strand
AGAAATGGAGTGATTATCCATGTATCTTCGATCCAGCGCTTAATGCCGCTACCGGAGTCAACGACGGCATACGCTGCAGCAAAAGCCGCTCTATCCACATACAGCAAAAGCCTGTCTAAAGAGGTCTCCCCGAAATATAGAACAGATCATGCGCGGTCAGTAAGATGCGTTCCCGCGCAGAGAAGATCGGTGCAAGCAAGGAGTGGACGACCGCTGCCTTGCTCGGTCAGATGACGCTGAACTTGGCACAGACGACGGTCGCCAGGGACTTGTTCGACCTGACCGACGAGGAAACCGCATGGATGCAGATTGTGCCGTACAAGGGATCGTTGCCGACGGCGGTGCCGACCGACCCGCTGATTTACCGTTGGTATGAAATTATCAACGTCTATGGTATGACGATCAAGGAGTTGATCCATGAGGAGTTTGGTGACGGCATCATGAGCGCAATCGATTTTTCGATGGACATCCGGCGCGAGAGCAACCCCATGAGTGATCGTGTCAATGTCGTGCTGAGCGGGAAGTTTCTACCGTATAAATCGTATTAACATGAGATGGCGGAGTCTGCTGCGGTCTCCCCGGCAGAAACTCCGAAACTCAATATTACTCCTTCGGTCGTGCATATTGGTTTGCTCCCCGTTACGCCAACTGTTTAAGCATTAAACGGACGACAACCTCTCTTTAAAGCTTCATTAACATCCCACTAATTTGTGATTGCAATCACAATATTTTGATTTCTTGGTATTAATCTAATTTAAAATTATAACAAGTTAGTAACAACCCAAGAGGTAAAATAGATATGGAAAGAAAATGAAAGCAATGGTTTACTACGGGGAAAATGATATTCGCGTGTAGGAAAGGGAGCGTGCGGCGATTACTGAACCCAGTGAATTTCTCACTGGAAAAATTATGGATTAAAAACATGACCATCACAATAGGTCTGGTTAAAACGAATACCACGGATATGCTGTTGAAAACCTGTTTTTCAGGACGGTTGCCAATGGAAAAAATTGCGACTCACTACTTCAAGTTTGGTGAAATCGTAAAGTGTATGATGTGTTAAAACACGCCGCTGACGGAAAAGCATTGAAAGTGATTAGTAATTATTGGTTTAATTATTAATAGGTTATGACTCGACCCGATCACCCGTTTCTCCTTTATACATCAAATGGCCATCATGCCATTTGATGTATACCAAAATATAATGATTTCCCCCTTTGTCCTTTATAACCTCGGAATTAATCTCCCATAGGGAACTTCATCTAATAATGAAGAACTTCAAGACAGGGGCATTTTTGATAGGGCGTTAACTTATTTAATTTGAACCACCGCGATATTCAATAAGCATTAAACGCAAAAAGGCCGCCTCAGTTCCCTGAAGCGGCCTTTTCTAAATCTTGGCTCCTCTGACTGGGATCGCCTTTGCCAGTAACTGGCTAATTATTAAGCTAAACCTAAAAATCGGGGTTGTCAAGACCACCAGAACGACCACCTTTATTACACCTTAATTTTAAAAGTTAATGTCTTCTTTACCAGAGCAGGGTGAGAGACCAATTACAGCATATAGATTTTATAATCATCCCAATGATTTTACGGTTGAAAATATCATCCCTGAGGTACGATAATACCCGCGTCATTTCACCACATACGGCATTACACAATATCCCAGATATAGACTTCATATGGTCCCGTCACTTTCCGCTTTATCGCTGATCGAAGTACTTGCTCGACTTAAGCTGTCCGGGACGGTTAATCTTTCCATGAGTGGCAGGATGCGACGATAACATATCGGTAGAGTTTCGTTTATTGCGTTTTTCGTTTATTTCGATTATTCTTTCAGTAATAGTTAATCGATGGAGATATGATGATGACAAATACCACGCTGACCGGACTGGCTCTTCCGGCAAAACATGAAATAGAAACGGCTACACGTGGCCAGCGTGCCTTGGCCGCTTTCCTCTCAACAAAGCTTGAGACGCAGCAGATTCTGATTAAAGATGCGGATGACGTCTCACACCAGATCGAACTCCCCACCGCGGCCTTAACGTTGCTGATGAATGTGTTGGGTGAGCTGGCTGAAGGTAATGCCGTACAGGTTGTGCCGGTGCATGCCGAACTGACGACGCAGGAAGCTGCAAATATCTTAAATGTTTCACGGCCACACATGGTGAAACTACTCGAGGATGGCCATCTACCGCATCACAAAACCGGCCGACACCGTCGAGTGTTGTTTGCAGACTTGATGGCCTACAAAAATGAGCGCGATGCTACCAGCCAAAAGGCTATGCAGGAGCTTGCGGCACAGGCCCAGGAACTCGGGTTAGGTTATTGACACATGATGCATTCACCCTATCCCGTAGTACTTGATGCCTGTGTGCTTTATCCAGCAAGACTGCGCGACCTGCTGATGCATTTAGGTTTGGCCGGTTTGTACCAGCCTAAGTGGTCTGCGGTAATTCATGATGAATGGCGGCGTAATCTGTTGTTACAGCGAAACGACATCACCCCAGAGTCACTGGCACGAACAACGGATCTAATGAATCTGGCTCTGCCTGATGCAAATGTTACTGGATTTGAAACGCTTATCGAGGGGATCTCATTACCTGACCCCGACGATAGGCACGTTCTGGCTGCGGCAATCCGTTCGAATGCTGATGTGATTGTGACTCTGAACTTGAAGGATTTTCCAAGTGAAGTCTTGGCAGAATATGGTATTGAAGCACTTCACCCAGATGATTTTATTTCGGATCTCTTTGATCTGAATCACTCGGTTGCGCTGAATGCCGTCAGATTACAACGCAACGCATTAAAAAACCCGCCAATGACGACTGAAGAATTCTTGGAGATGCTACTCAAACAGGGACTCCCCATGACGGTCAAGGCTCTTAGAAATTACCAGTTTATGATTTAGCAGGTTTTAAGCGGTGGTTTTGTCTCCCTGAAGTTACTCAAGAAGTATGGGCATATGACGGACCGGGATTCAGGAATCTCTGATTGAATCCAGCACTGAA
>NZ_JAYGJO010000069.1:0-3019 GCF_035013185.1 Acerihabitans sp. TG2 | reverse complement strand
TTTTAGAACGCCACTGATGGTTCAAAACAGACAACAACAATAAAGTTTGCACCTGGATCGGCCGATAGCATCAGATACATTTCATATCTGGAACAGAAAGCTCATGCTTTTATATTCTACTTATCATAAAGTTACTGCACTCTTCTCAGTTTTTTTACTGGCCGGATGCTCTGCCTTGCTGCCCCTTGATTACAGAAATTATGAAGGTAAGGATGCCGCTACCGTTGTCGTAAAAAATCCAAAAGGTTTTGTGGGTACGTTCTATCTCTCTATCTATGAAAAGAAAGGTGCGTGCTTTAATAGGGCTGAACGTTACGAACTGGATTCAAATTTCTTTCCCTCAGAAGGGCGAGTTCTAACCGGTAAAGTTCAGCCAGGACGTCTGATGGCTTTTCAGCAACTCAATGCCACAGGACCGTGGGGTGACGGAACACAGAAGTACAACAAAGCGGGATACGTAGAATCCCGGTGGGCTTCATTCATCCCGCAACCTGGAAAGCGCTATTTTCTTGACTCTCACTATGGCGTGCGGGAAATCCCAGCCGACTATGCCGTTACCGTCTATACCGAACCCGCTAAACTGTTTTCTGAATTTAAAACGCCAGTGGAGCCAAACTGGGATGCCACAAACCGTTGTCACCACCTTATCGGCGGCAGTTAATCGCGCTTAGCCGGTCAAGGTTCCTGCGGGCGACTTTGTGCCAGAAACGGACGTTGATAATATTACGCCGTGTTAAGATCATCCCCCATGCCTCTGCCTGCGGATGAATGAGGCCAGTAACAAACCTCGCCTCATTCTCCCTGAGATGGCTCAACCGGAAATTTTACTTGCTTTATTTCTTTAAAAAATCCAGCATTGTCCTGTGTCCCGGGACATAGGACAATTGGGGGGGTGGGCGATATGAAAGGTCAAGATATTTTGTTGTTGCTGAAGCTGGTATCGCTGCAACGTCAGGAAAAGCATCTAAACGGTACCGAAAACTTAAGGCCACGACCTGAGTTATGGCAGGACTGGGACATCACAGAAGAAGAGGAGTTGAAGCAGAAAGGAATCATTGAATTTAGTGAGATTGAAGCTTACCGTGAGAGTCTTTATACCGTTCGTGGCCTAGAAAAAACCACGGGTATAAGTAAAACACAAATAGCAGATTCTATTAGGCGATGCACGGATATTGGTCTTGCCAAGAAAGACCGTAAATATGGTGTACCGAGAACAAATAAGAAATCCCTGCTCGAATTTGTTATCTACGGAATAAGGTATGTCTTCCCCGTCAGGATGGGAGAATTGACACGCGGAATAGCCACCTCTTTTTCTGCCCCTGTGTTAAATGAAAAGCTGTTCAGCTCGGGTGAGTTAATCGCGGTCTGGCCTGATGAAAGAGCAAAAAGTAAAGGATTGAAAGTGATACCTTTATTTCATACCGTTCCTTATGCTGTCCGGCAGGATGGTGATTTATATGCAATGCTTGCTCTCGTGGATGCTATCAGGCTCGGAAATCAGCGTGAAGCGGGTTTAGCCGCAAATATGCTGGAAAAGATGTTTACGGAGATGTGATCATGGAAGCTAAACAACAACACCGTATGCTGGTCGAAGTGGCTCTTGCTTTAGGGTCTGATTTAGTGAAGCAGGTCACTTTTGTCGGAGGATGTACAACTGCACTTTTACTGACGGATGAAGTCACTGCAGAGCAAGTCCGGCATACAGATGATGTGGACTTAATTGTTCATGTAATTAGTTATACAAAATATAATGCTCTTCAGGAAGAATTAAAGAAGAAAGGATTCAAGATTGTTGCCCCAGATAAAGATGAAGACATCCCCATTTGTGCAATGCAACTGAATGAACTGCGTGTGGATATTATGCCAGATGATGAATCTATTCTGGGTTTCAGCAACAGATGGTATAAAGAAGCCATGGAAAATTCTTTTGATTATCAACTTAATGAAGACATCACTATAAAGCTTGTTTCTCCAGGCTATTTTGTTGCCACCAAACTTGAAGCCTGGCTTGGCAGAGGTAAGGGCGACGCATTAACAAGCCGCGACATTGAGGACATCATAAACTTAATCGACGGGCGTGAGGAATTAATCAGTGAACTGAGCAATTCATCAGGTACAGTTAAAGCGTTTATCTCAGAGCAACTTAGCCAACTGCTGAAAGACAGTAATTTTGAGTATGCAGTGAGCAGTCAAAGTAACAACAGTCCCCAGCGTGAGCGCATTATATTTGAGCGCATTGAAGAGATAGTCACCAGGACTTCATGCTAATGTATATATCATGGAAAAGTCAAAAAGGCTCATCACGTAAGAACAATAATGATTATGTGGCCATCAGAGCGAATAATGGCCATTTTTCTGCGGTTATTGTTGATGCATTAGATAAAGGTAAAGCACCCAGTTGCCTGGCTGAATATTGGGCAAAAACACTTTTAAAGAGCTACATAAAGCAAGAACATGAATCAGTCGTGTCGCTTCTGAAAGACATTCACAGGACACTGATCCCTGACTATCTTACCGAGAGTGCCAGTTATACTCTGATTGACATTGACTTAAAAGATCGTAGCGGAGAGGTCATTTATGTCGGCGATTGCAGATTGGGCATAAGCAATCACTGCGACATTAACTGGGTTAATGAGCCCCATATTATTGTTAACACTTTCCCTAGGTTAGATGATAGCTACGCTAGTTTCCTCACACGAGTTCTAAAAGCCCGGCGCTTTACATTGCCAGACCAAGTAAATTTTAGTTGGCAAGACGGAGAGGTGTTGCTGCTTTGTACCGATGGTTACTGGCGTCCTCATAGCGATAATCAAGGGTTAAATCATGATGATGCCAGTACACTCAAAGTCAGGCCTGACGATTCTGACTTAACTCTAACTGTCGATTCAGATTGCGACAACTTTTTCATTGCTCAATAAACGCGCATAGCCAATTGAAATAATCATCTAAGAAGTCCTACTGAACCACCTCCTGTAAAAAGTGATTTGTTGTTTTTCGCATGGGGCACCTGACCTGTTCC
>NZ_JAYGJO010000068.1:0-3027 GCF_035013185.1 Acerihabitans sp. TG2 | reverse complement strand
CGTTCATGATTATAAAACCATTGCCATTCTGTTGCATATTGCTGTAACTCATCCAGCGTACTAAACAAGTATTGCCCCAGCCAGTCATAACGCACAGTCCGGTTATATCGCTCAATATAGGCATTCTGCTGAGGTTTACCGGGCTGAATAAACTTAAGTGTTATATCCCGCTCATTAGCCCATGATATTAATGCCTGGCTTGTATATTCAGGCCCGTTGTCACACCTTATTGTAGCCGGTTTCCCTCTCCATTCAATGAGTTGCTCAAGTACTCTCACCACTCGACAGGCGGGGAGTGATAAATCCGCCTCAATGGCCAATGCTTCACGATTAAAGTCATCAATAATATTCAGTAAACGGACAGAGCGACCATCTGAAAGTTGATCGTGCATAAAGTCCATTGACCAGCATTCATTGCTGTTTACTGGGACAGCCAATGGCTCGGGGTTTTCACGCTGTAGCCGCTTTTTCGGCTTTATACGCATATTAAGCGATAGCTCGCAGTAAATACGGTAAACCCTTTTGTGGTTAAATCCGAAGCCTTTTACATTGCGCAGATACAAAAAGCACAGGCCAAATCCCCAGTTGCGTTGACTGTCAGTGACACGAAGCAGCCAGTCCGCAATAACTTCATTTTCTTCGTTCAGTTTTACCTGATAGCGATAGCAACTTTCGCTAACGGCAAATAATTGGCAGGCGGAGCGAACACTGATCCCTCGACACCTGACCGCTTCCTGTGCCATCTGCTTTCGATGCGATGGCTTCACCACTTTTTTGCCATTGCCTCCTGAATGATTTCAGCTTTCAGGCGTTCTTCGGCATACATTTTTTTAAGACGCCGATTTTCGTCTTCCAGTTCCTTCAGGCGAGTCATCATGGAGGCATCCATCCCCCCAAAGCGTGAGCGCCACTTGTAAAAACTGGCATTACTCATGCCATGCTCGCGGCACAGTTCAGAAACCGGCGTTCCGGCCTCAGCCTGCTTAAGAATGGCCATGATTTGGCTGTCGGTAAAGCGTGATTTTTTCATAGAGATCTCCCCGGTTCAGATTACGAGAAAATTCCACTTATGAACACACTGCTTTTTCGGGGGGATTACCATTAAATCATACCATAAAACAAATGGTTACAGTTTACACCACATTATATTTATCCAATAATATCTTAACGGAATCAACTCACTATTTTTTCGTGACTGCGCGGCAGGGTCTTGTACACTCCTAAAAAGCTTTCTCATACCTAGTTTCAAACACTAGGGGCCAGATTTCCCGCAAGAAGTCTTTGCTGCATATACTCATTTTTTGCCACGAGTAACTGACTTTCAGCCGTGAATATCTAACATTCCGTCAAAACAACTTTATAGTGTGCAGGGTATAATTATACCTCACGGTTAGTGATTGTTTAATGTGAATTACATTGTTTAGTGCCGGTTATTTACCGTTTCCAATTATCAGAAAATAGATAACTACTGACATTGTTCAAATGATTAACAATATTGAGGGGGATGAATTCTATTATAACTGTCACTTCACTTTGCGGTATCCCGCATCATAAAAAGCCTCAACATCTGCATAGCTCGATAGGACAAATATACTTAAACCGTTGGTTTTAGTTTAAATTTATTCCCGTCCGCCCCGGCGATCAGCCCAGTGCTGCAATCGCACTCATTACCCCCATCGGTCCCATCCATCTACCGATTCCCTTACAAACAGCTCAATGCGCGGAATATCGCCAAGTAGTCTTACCAAATTATCTCTTACTGCTGGTGGCTTAGCGCTGTGCTCAAGTCGCGGCGCAGTAATGTACTGACAAATTGATGCGTCCATGCGTGCTGGAAGTTTACCGCGCACCGCAAGAGACAATCCTCAGTATTGATCCTACCCAGGATTACCTGGCCTCTCCCGGTATCATTCAGTCATTTGATCCCGCCGCGGTAACCTGCGTCGCTCAAATAGTCATTATGGGGATAGAGGGAGGTAAGCAAGTAAGCCTTCCGTTGCTGGTGGATGTTCCAGTTGTATCCCCGCGCGGCGGTGGCGTTACGCTGACATTCCCGGTAAAAACCGGCGACGAGTGCCAGCTTATTTTTAATGATCGCTGTATCGACTTCTGGTGGCAATCCGGCGGAGTTCACCGATCGGTTACCTATCAAGAGGCGGCACGACAATAACACTGTTATCAATGCCGCTAAAATCAGGGTAGGTTGTCACCGTGGGTAATGTTTTGTTGCGCCTGATTTCCTGTATTGGCGATAGATATAGGCCCTTCGTTTGGGGTAACCAAAGACCTCAACCCTCGTGCACCGGGTGCCCGACCGGGCGTGACAAAAATTGTTCTGGTGGGGAAATCATCCGTGGCCGGCACGGTGCTTTTGAATACGCCTTTAAATTCCTTGCCAACTGTGGTTACTGGCTCTGCTACCAGTGCCCGGATTGTCAGAAACAAACCGGGATAATTTCATGTGACGAACTTATACAAAAGAATTTCTACTATGGCCGCTTGAATCCAGGTTTGCCGTTCATTGCACGCCATTTTATTACTTCGTTAATAATCCCATCAATCCCGTCCCCTTGTTCTCTATTGGGGTAATAAATTAAGTCAGAACCAAGAGGATGTTCTGTGATCGCCTCAAAATGATTCACTAACTTATCAATGTAGCTTGCTAAAGTATCGCCAGAAAGTGTTGATTCTCGAACGTGAAATTCATTCAAAAACTCTCTAAATTCTTGCTCAGTGTAATCTTCAAATCTATTTAGAAATTTCATATTAATATTACCCATTATTTGAGTGTGTTTCTATATGTCTTTTAGGTGTAAGAATTCTTATATTATCGATGTTATAGACTTCTCCACCTTTGCTGACGAGACTAATATGATGTAGCTCGAATTTTCTTCGTTTCCCAACTTGCTCAGCTTTTATGGAGAATGGCGCAACTCCTTTCTCTATAGCTTCGACATTAAATTCTGAGAATTGATTAACTAACTCAGGGTTTTTACTTACTTCAATCCAAAAAGATGTTCTGAAAGC
>NZ_JAYGJO010000067.1:0-3051 GCF_035013185.1 Acerihabitans sp. TG2 | reverse complement strand
TTTTAAAAATGTGCCGCAGTATGGATAGGAGGAGTACGTCGATTTAACGGCGCTTACGATGTATCACGATCCAGTCAATGTCCGCACCCCTAGTTTCCAGGGTAATCAGCGCACAATTTAGACCACCCCGGGTATGTGTCACACTCCGCCTTTTTTCATACATATAATGGAATATCTAATTGTGATTTATTCCCTGCGTTATTGTTAATTTTTTGCTCAAGTTCAACATCCGATGTATCCTTGTATCTTGAGTATTTAAATCCTTGATATAACTTTGGGACTACGCCCTTGTTAAATTGCAAAATATGTTTTCCCACCGCGTAGCCAAGACCTATTGGTACTGCATTTCCCAGTTGCTTATACTTATCTAATAGTTTACCCTCTATTTTCCAATCTTCTGGGAATTGCTGAATTCTCTTATACTCTTCAATTGATAATGGGCGTAACTCTTCAGGATGAGCTAAATCAGTTGCAGGCATAGCTGGGTGGGTAACTAACGTTGGAGAAGGTTTATCCCATGCCAATCGTCTCAAAAAGCCAGTTTTACCGCCTCCAGAGAAAAAAGACTTACCTAGCGCTTCTTTTTGTAATTCAAGAGGTAAGTTTTTCCAATACTCGCCAGGGCCAAGTAATCTATAGTATTTTTTCCTCTTATCAGGGAATTCTAGGTGAGTATGAGAAGCTTCATCTAAGCCATTCACTGCATCCCTAAATGTTTTCCAAGAAGGTAATCCAAAATGACTATCTTTAGAGTGTGTCGGTTCTAAATAAGGGATCTTTTCTCCACTTCGCGCACACATCATTATTACTCTCTCTCGTGTTTGAGGGACACCAAAATTAGCAGCATTATACAATTCAAATGAACAACTATATCCTGAGGCCTTAATCATTCTATAAATATAGCTTAAAACCCCCCCCGATTCCTCTTCACTTTTCAAAGGGAGAAAATCATCACCTCGCTGGTTATGAGGCCTATGCTGTAAAGGTGCAGAAAGAAGTCCACGAACGTTTTCTATAATGAAATACTTTGGTTTAATTTCAAAAATAGTTTCAATGTATTTTAAAAAAATATTCCCTCTTTCATCTTCAAAGCCCAAACGTTTCCCTGCTGTTGAAAATGCTTGGCAAGGAGGCCCGCCCATTATTAGGTCAACCTCATCACCGAGTTTAAGTCCAGCATGCTCCATTATTTCTTGAGGAGAATAATCTCGTATGTCTCCAATAAGGGCTATATCAGGCCTGTTACTTTTAATTGTTTTCCGGGCACTTTTATCTATTTCACATGCAAGAAGAGTCTTAAAGCCTGCTTTTTCAATACCCAAATCTAAACCCATAGCGCCAGAAAAGAAACTGAGTGCAATAGGCTCTGAAGTTGTGACTTTTGTGATTCTGTCTTCAGTAAATAAGTTATTTTTATACTTCATGACGCTTTGTTTATCAATTAGCCATACTCTCCCAGCTTGCCTCGCGTCATGTAAATAACCCGATCTGCATAATGCACGAACTCTCTGAGGTGAAATCCCTAGGATTTCAGAGACCTCATTAACGGTCAAAATGGTACTCAATTTTATGTTCCTTAACGATAAAAAACTCATACCACTTTGACGTTACTGCGTAAAATTGTCAATAGTATCAGACTGATTGCCATAGAATTTTTTTTACTTAAAACACACAACTATATGATATTAATAATCATTAATGTCTTATCTCAACCTCTGGTCAGATTGGAGTCACAAAAACAAGCACGTCCTAAAGTGATGCGCTTCGGAACAACCTACCCATTGCAGAAAAAATGTTCTATACTAAAGTAGCCCTCTACACAGGGATGTGGCCTACAATTTTCTCACCTGTAGATAATTTTTACCTTTAACTTTATTAACTGACGAATTATACTGCTTGAAAACATTAGGAGATTATAATGTCACAAGTGGAATCTTTTGTTTATAATTCGGAAGAGCTTGCTAAACAAAAAATGGATCAAATCGATCCGACTCTTTCAAATAGATTTGTGCTTTTAATAAAATTCTTATCACAGTTTCCTGAAAACTGTTCTGTACCAAGAGATAATGAAATTAAACGAAATTTCGGGAAAGAAGAACATATAGCTTATTTAGCAAACAGTTTTTATTTAAGTCGAATGCCGAGAAAGCCCACACCTCCGGCTACTGTTTCTGATGAGGTCGTAAGCATTGTTCTGAATGTTAGTTTTGATATCCCAGAAGAGAATCTTGCAAGAATAAAAGAAGAACATCGACTTTCAATGGGAGCAGAAAACATTGTCGGCGATCTTTTAGAGAGGTATCTCGCTGAAAAATTAGAACCATCTGGTTGGATATGGTGTTCGGGAACAATTGTTAAAGCTGTTGATTTTATTTATTATAGCCAAGATATAGGTGAATGGAGACTGCTTCAAGTTAAAAATCGAGACAATACGGAAAACTCGTCAAGTAACAAAATACGTGACAATACCCCTATCAAAAAATGGTTTAGAACTTTTTCTCGACGAAATGCCACAAACTGGAATGCATTCCCAGATGAAATATGCAATAAAAATTTAACAGAAAAAAATTTTAGAGAATTTGTTAAAAATTATTTAAATGCACTCTCATAAAATATAGTCAATGATGGGGCTGTGTTCTTCTTATCAGGCATAAAAGCACAGACCCATAGTTTGCGCGTTCTTTAGACATTTATTCATTAAAATACGCACTTAATACTATAAATTTCGCACCAACCGCGCATTCACGCTAAGTGCTTCTTGTAAGCATGCAGGCGTTGATAAAAATCATCTTCAGCCTACATCTTTGCTATTACCCAAGCACAACTGGCTAAGAATAGGCAGTTAACCGATGAATGGCAAAACTCAGATTATTATCGTCAAACAATTTTAATTTTCTGTTGGCCCAGCGTTCGCCTGCAGGCCAACGCCTTAAGCCCTCTTTCACAGCGGCTAAGGTTGGCTCACAATTTTCTTGGGTCAATAACCAGTCAACGGTCGAAAGCAATTCCATACCGAATGGCGATTCAAAACCATCGATCAATTCACTAACC
>NZ_JAYGJO010000066.1:0-3062 GCF_035013185.1 Acerihabitans sp. TG2 | reverse complement strand
AAAAAAAACGCTGACCGCTGGAATATCACTCAACCGACTCCAATATAGGCAATTTTTCGAGCGATACGAAACCATAACGTTGCAAAACCGGCACTAATTCCATCGCCTGTGGCGTGGCGGATAAACAATAGGCCGTATTGACTTTATCCCCGTCGGCCACACCCGCCGGCACCGGGATGATGTCATGAGCGATCAACCAGGCTGCTCTTTTGGCGATGGCTGAGCCAGAATCAACCAGGCGCGTACCATCCGGTAATACTGCTTTAAGCTCTTCGGCGAGAAGTGGGAAATGTGTACAACCCAAAACCACTGTATCCGGGGGTTCAGGCAGTCTTAACCAGGGGCGCAGTATCTTTTGCAGAACGGGCAATGCAATGCTTTCACCATGTAACTTGGCTTCCGCCAGTTCAACCAGTTCGGCAGAACCCAACGGGATAATGTGACAATCGGCGGCGAATTTTGCTATCAGATCAAGAGTATAGCCGCGCTGTACGGTGGCACGAGTGGCCAGTAAACCCACAATGCCGTTTCGGGTCAGCTTGGCTGCTGGCTTGATAGCCGGCACCACGCCAACGATCGGACACGCAAAACGCTCACGCAGCGCTGGTAAGGAAATAGTGCTGGCGGTGTTACAGGCAACAATGACCATGTCCAGAGCGTGCAGGCGCTCGGTTGCCGCCACAATATCCACCACTCGCTGGACAATAAATGCCTCGGGTTTTTCACCATAAGGGAAAGCTTCATTGTCAAAAACGTAGATGTAGTGAAGATCCGGCAATAGTTGCCGAACCTCATCATAAATGGAAAGGCCGCCCACTCCGGAATCAAAAATCAAGATAGTGGGCCGATTGGTCTTGCTACCGTCAGAAGGAATAGGTTCCTGTGAGATACAATTCTCGTCCTGCGGTTTGGTAACCATAAGCAGTCTCATAGTCTTTGTCGAACAGATTGGCTATTCTACCACGAACCGTCAAATGGGGGGTTAGCGGATAAGACGCGGCGATATCCCATAAACTGAGACCACCAAGTTTGACCGTTTCACTGGTATTGTAATTTGTGTCGTAGCGTTGGCCCAAATAACGATAATTCAACGACCAGTCAATCTCGGCCACCTGCCAATCCAACTGATATTTAACTTGCTGTTTGGCCCGTCTCTGCAGGAGTTGATTGGTATCGGCATTGCGTGGATCGAGATATTCCAACGTTAACTGATGCTGTAGCGGCCCCGTGTAAACCGACCCCGTCCAC
The DNA here is from genome assembly GCF_035013185.1 of Acerihabitans sp. TG2. NCBI lineage: Bacteria > Pseudomonadati > Pseudomonadota > Gammaproteobacteria > Enterobacterales > Pectobacteriaceae > Acerihabitans > Acerihabitans sp. TG2. The sequence continues at coordinate 1,814 of NZ_JAYGJO010000066.1, read as the reverse complement.
TCCACGCCTTTAATCAACGCTTTATTGATATTGCCATAGGTATTATTGACCTCGTCAAAATTAATCAGATGGTCGATATCGTTGCGATAGGCCGAAACGCGCCAGGTCAGTGGACCGGTTAATCCTTCCACACCACCTTCCCATTGCTTGCTCTGCTCCGGTTTTAACTGATCGTTACCGTATGAGCCACTGTAGAGTTGGCTCAGCGTGGGCGCTTTGTACGCGGTGCCATAAGAGGCAATTAGACGATAGCCCTCAATAAATTCCCAGGCGGCGCTGCTTTGCCAGGTACCATGCCCGCCAAATTGTGAATTATCATCCCTGCGCACCGCCCCTTCCAAGGTTACCGGGCCAAAGAGTTGTTGGGTGGTGGCATAAAGGCCAGTATTACGTTGCTCATAACCCTCGGCGAGATAACCGGTGCCAGGCTCGGTGGTCTGCTTTTGCCAGTCTATGCCGGTACTGGCGGAACCATGTCCCACTTGTAAGGTATTTTCCCATTGCACGTTATATTGTTGGGAATCGTCGAGGGTGGCGGAAGTTGAATAAGGACCATATTTGGGATCGTAATTATAATCCTGCGTGTGGTTATAGCTAAAAATCAGTTGTGAGGCGTAAACACCTTGTTGGAAACGCAACCCAGTGTCATAAGTGCGGCTATAAAGCTGACGGGTATCAAGCAGTGCATCAGGGTGAGCAGGATCAGTATCGGTATAGGTGCCGTCATAGGCAGTACGATTGTCATAACCATAGGTCCGGGCAAACCCACCGAATTGCTGGTTGAATTGATGATCCAGCGCGGCAAACAGTGTCTTGCTCATAAATCCATCGCGGTCCGGTTGCGCCGGATCACCATAGTTGTCTGGCAGGTTCGCCTTCACATTGAAGCCACGGGTATAGGTATAATTACCGGCCACGGTGGCGGTGGTGTTATCCCCGAGCCGTTGCTGCGTGGCACCGTCATATGTCTGGTAGCCATGGGATCCCATTCCCGCGCTCAGGGTGGTTCCCGGCTGCTCACGGGTGGTAATGATATTCACTACACCGCCAATAGCGTCCGAACCATATACCGCCGAGCGGGGCCCGCGAATATACTCAATGCGCTGCACCAGAGAAAGAGGGATTTGGCTCAGATCCGATGAGCCGGAGATACCGGACTGGTTCAACCTGATGCCGTCAATCAGTATCAAGGCATGGTTAGAGTTGGTACCGCGGATAAATAACGAGCTCTGCTGGCCCAAGCCACCGTATTGGGCAATATCCACCCCCGGTAGACGGCTGAGCGCTTCGGCCACCGATTTCACTTGCCATCGGTCAATGTCGTTGCGAGTAACAACACTGCTCGGTGCCAGCACCGAGGAAACCGGCTGAGGAAACCGGTTTGCGGAAACAACAAGCGTATTTGCAGCGTTATTTTGGGTACTGTTGTCTTGCGCCCACCCAGAGAATGCGGTGACGGATAACGCCACCAGCACGGTATTTTTCGTTTTAGACATTGTGATAGCATCCAAACAAGAGAAAAGGATGCCGCAGGTCTCATGTTAAATAGCACGCGATAAACATGAATATTGCGACGAAATACCGGTAGGTTTTCGGGCTTGGGATGTGCTTAATATGCACCAGGCGACGACTTCCCATCGTAACGACAGTGTCTGCTTGCGCAATCGCCCTGAACTCCCCTTACCGCTGCGCGTCAGCTCCAGCGTAGACTGGATTCCCTTTTAACTCACAAGAGACCGGGAAAGCATCCTACAATCAATAAAATAACATTGTCTACATATTCAACACCGAATCACATACTCCAGTAAGTGATC
>NZ_JAYGJO010000065.1:0-3096 GCF_035013185.1 Acerihabitans sp. TG2 | reverse complement strand
TTTGCCAGCGTCAAGCAGGGTATTGGTATGTACCAGGGAATCGCCCTGCTCATGGCCCCGGTCTTTGTTAATGCTACTAACGATAAGGCAATACGAACCGTAGATGTTTGCCTTTAGCCATGCTCGTATTTTCAGATTTCACGGGGTGTTTTACTAAAACATACAATATTCAAATTCGCTCATATTGATTACTATTTTAGTCCCTGATATGATACTTACATTGAAGTCCGCTGAGAGGAAGGTTATAGTGATATCAGCGACTACCACTTGAGTCTTAAAAATGGGTTTTCCTGAAAAACTGTCGGCGCACCGCAAAGCACTTTGCTTAACCCAGCAACAGATGGCCGATAAGATTGGCATGCATGTTTCGCAATACAAACGGTATGAGTCTGGGGCATCCCAACCGGTGATTGATGTCTTTCGGCGCATTGCTTTAGCGTTGAATGTTAGTGCGGATATGCTGCTTTTTGAACCTGATGAACGTGGCCCGGATGATAGGCTCAAGCTCCAATTTGAAGCAATATCACAGCTTGATGAGAAAGAGCGTGAGGCCGTCGAGATCGTGATCACCAGCATTTTGCATATGCATGACGCCAAGCGGTGGGCCAGTCAAAAGTGAGTAAAACAAAGGATTTATAACGCGAAACACCGGTGCTCGAACACCGATGTTCCGCTCACCACAAGCAACTAACAGGAGTAGTTACCATGGCTGAGCACGATTCTAAATCAAAACCCGGTATTTCCAAAGCACAGCGCCGGTTAAAAGTGGGTTATATCAGTATCCGGCACCAGACGCGGGCGACAAAAATGCTCACCTACTACAGTCGCAGCCCCAGTTTGCATCTCAAGGGCAACTGGCTGATCGAGGCGGGGTTTGCTACCGATCAACCGGTACAGGTGACGGTGGAGCCGGGAGTATTGATTATTCATGCGATGACGGATAAGTGATTGGGATATAAGGTAAAACCCCGGCTCAAGGGCCGGGACAAATAAGTTTGAAATTGGCGACGGTTAAAAACCTTTAACTTTAAGTAGTCGGAATAAAGCCATACCTACACCCATTATTCCTCCTCCACATACGCTCAATTTTATAATATGACAGACATCGTTCAAGCCCATATCAAATTCACCACGAATCATCCACGATGTAAAAGAAAAAAATACTTTAGTAATTAAACTAGCGGTAATAACTGCAAACACAATTGAGCAGATAATGCATGTCGAAAATAAAACATTAATAATTAATTTATTTTGGCGGCGAATTTTCATCGTCCCCCGCCTTTTTAAATGATTTATCAGCAGTATCCGTGCTAAATTCTGCACTGATCGATGAAGTCACATTGCCGACAGCGCCAGGAATTTTACTTGGCAACATTTCTTTCGATATTCCAAGCTGTCCCTTTACCTCAGTATACTTGAGTAAGTTAGGATGGAATTTTGGATCAAATCCTTGGGTAAGATATTTTCCGGCAGCATTTACACCAACTTTTGCTAATTGACCCATTCCATATCCAAAAGCAGAACCAGCACCGTTTGTTATTGCTCCGGTTAGTGGATCATCACCATTAATGGCATTGGTCAAGGCTCCGCCCGCAGCATTCCACCCTACAACTCCCGGAAGCCCGTGTCCCATGCTGACGACATTTACCCAACCCGCAACAGATGCATTGACCGGACTAAAATCTTTACCGTCAAAATATCGGACTCCGGTATTGGCCGCTGCGCCAAGCCCCCACATCGCTTGGGCGGCACCCGGCAATATGGCGATACCGGCGGTATTCGCCATACCGGCAGACACGGTGGCATTTCCTTCTGCTATCTCCCCCGCCAGTTTCGCTTTGCACTGCGCATCACAGTCCGGGATATCCGCTAACCAAAATCCCAGCCCCGAACCCGCAGCCGCGCCGCCCAGCGAGTTATTCTCTACACACTTAACTTGATTTGTTACACAAAATATCATTTGTAAAAATTAAAACGATACATAATCCAAAGACCAGCGCCACCAAACAAACCAAGGTATAAAGATAAGATCGATATATTCTTTATCTTACCTGACACAAATATAATTTCATCCAGCACAAGCCACTTACATAAAGCAATCGTAGTAAATGATATCAAAGACATAATGATGACTAAATAAAAATATGCAATAAATTGTTTTGCAAAAATATTCATTATTTCGTCCCCTTTTTGTCTAACTCAATAAAACCTACGTTTACGCTTTCAGTACCTAATGCCCCAGTAAATCCACCGATAACACCTGGAATAGGGCTTATGCTTGCTTCCTTCAGTAAGAACCCGGGTCCAAATGTCGTTTCGCTGTATTTCAGAGCATTTTTGCTCGCCGACATACCAAAATGCGCTTTGATAAGTTTGGCTTCCCAAGAGTGAATCGCGGCTGCCCCCAAACCATAACCGGCAGCCGTCCCCGCCGCCGCACCCATCATCGCAGCTTGTGAGTCTTCCCCGTTTACCTGACTGCTAAAATAAGCCCCGCCTACATTGAGTCTGACATTGGAATTTAGCGTTTTTCCGACGCCAGCCACACCGGTCATGCCAGCGGTGAATAAAGAGGTGTAATCAAATTTTTCGCCGGTTTTTCCTTCATATACCTGAACACCGGCATTTGCGCCTAAGCTCATGGCGGCACCAGTGGTTTTAGCTATTTTTGTGGCTGAATCCTTGAAGAACGATTTTACCGTTCCGGCAAAACCAACAACATTATCCGGTTCGCCGATGAAGGAACCGAGTCTATCCCACTTATCGGTGTTCTTATTGATATGCTCAAGGGCTTTGGCATTTTCCGCTTGCACATATCCGCGTGCCGCTTCATCCCTCATCGGCGCACCAAACCAGTCCGGCATCCAGTCGGGGCGTGTAGCAGCGTCCATACCAGTATCAACCAGCTGTTTTTGATAACTGCCGCAGGTGAGCGGACTGTCGGCGCAGATTTGCTGGAGCTCGGCATAGTTCTTGTCACTTAACGCTTGATATTTGTCGGCCACGTCCTTGCAGTCACCGCCGGAGGCTTCGCAGGCTCGCCACTCTTTATCCAAGGCGCGGGCCTCATCGCCGTTAAGGAAGTTATTCTCTACA
>NZ_JAYGJO010000064.1:0-3151 GCF_035013185.1 Acerihabitans sp. TG2 | reverse complement strand
TCGCTGTTGAGATTTCATGATTGCGCCTCGGTGTTTAGGGTAGACAGCGGCAGTGTGGCGCAGTTAATCACTGAAAAAAAGATGCCGATTTAAGGGCGCTTACTGCCTATCTGGCCCAACAGCCGAATAAATGAACTTTTACCCTACGCTGAAAATAGCTTTAGCTAATACCCACCCAGCTTAATACATTATTTTATCCACACAATGTGAGTTCGCCGTCCGGTTACCTCATTTACAACAGGGGCTAAACTGCATCGATGGTTTCAAGGAAACCAAAAAATTCTTCTTGTTAAAAATAAGACTGATATTGCATCTAGGTTTCAATAATATTTATTGTCTATCACTGTATTAAAGCATGGTCGAGGCAGATCTTATGACCAGTTGCTAGCGCAAAGAGATACTTTGTCGTTCAAAGTGAAGTCTGATGATGAGGATTTTTTCGAAGAAGGCGATGTATCTGACGTTATGACTTTGATCTATGTTGATGATGATTTTTTGAACGGGGGTGCAACAATTATTCGAGAGGTTAATGATGTGATTCGTGAAGCCAAACCTGATTATTGGGGTTAGCCTTTACCATTAGTGATTAGTGATTAGTGATTAGTGATTTGTGGTTGGGATGTTATGGTCATTCGCGTTAAGTTCTTACCTGCTTCCCGTAGCCCATGATATATCGCGGTCCATAAGGGCGCTTCCATTCGTTTTATTGCGCTACGCCGCACGATTACGACGTGAAAAATTAAATCATTATTTACGCGTCACATGGCGGACTTCCTATATCAATACTATTCTTGCGATAAGCTTTTTGATTTAAGTGGTAGCCAACATGACGTCCAAAATTGCAGTTTTTCAGGTTCTGAGAAATTTATTCTTTCAGTAAAAAATCAGAGAATTAGCTACCGATTTTCTCTAGTTACTCTTTAAGGAGAATGCCATGGAGTGGGGCAACATCATGTTAATCGTGATCCTACTGTTGATTGGCAGCATGCCCCTCCTGGTACCCAGGTTTCGGCGCAGCAATTACCATCACATGTTGCTGGGTACTCTGCTGCTGTTTCTCGCCGCATGCAGCGAGACGGCAACCTTGCCTTTCAGTGCCGGAACCGGGCCTTCACCCGTGTTGCCTGCACCGCAACACCGTCTACTGCCAACATTGAACATCGCGCCGGCCGTTGGCTGGCCTGCGGGGATGAGCCCCAAAGCAGCCCCAGGACTGCATGTTACCTTGTTTGCCAAGAACCTGGATCATCCGCGGTGGCTGTATGTATTGCCCAACGGAGACGTACTGGTGGCCGAAAGCAATGCGCCGCCCAAGCCTGATGATGCTCAAGGTATCAAGGGCTGGATCATGGGCAAGGTCATGCAGCGCGCCGGAGCAAGCACGCCCAGCGCTGACCGTATAACCCTGCTGCGGGACAGCGATGGCGATGGCAAAGTGGATCTGCGTTCAGTGCTGCTGGACGGTTTGCACTCGCCCTTCGGCATGGTGCTGGTGGGCGACTCGCTGTATGTGGCGAACACTGATGCGCTGCTGCGTTTTCCGTATGCCAGTGGCGATACTCGTATCAATGTCCCTGGCAGTAGCCTGGTAGCGCTGCCTGCCGGAAAGATCAACCATCACTGGACGAAAAACGTGATTGCCAGCCTCGATGGCCGTCGGCTTTACGTGACCGTCGGCTCGAACAGTAACGTCGCCGAACGTGGCATGGCTGTCGAGCAAGGACGGGCAGCGATCTGGGAAGTGGATCGAAGCAGTGGTGAGGCACGTATCTTTGCCTCTGGGCTGCGCAACCCCAACGGTATGGCATGGGAAGCGACCACTGGCAAGTTGTGGGTCGTGGTCAACGAGCGTGACGAACTGGGAAGCGATTTGGTGCCCGACTACCTGACGTCGGTGCGTGATGGTGGTTTTTATGGTTGGCCTTATAGCTACTATGGCCAGCATGTCGATACGCGGGTGACACCACCTCGTCCTGAGCAGGTAGACCTGGCCATCATGCCTGATTTTGCCCTGGGGGCTCACGTTGCACCTCTGGGCATGGTGTCTGCACAGGGCAATAGTTTGCCCGTCGCCTATGCCAACGGAATGTTCATCGGTCAGCACGGTTCGTGGAACCGCCGGCCACAAAGCGGCTACAACGTAGTCTTCGTGCCCTTTGCTGATGGTCAACCATTAGCCTCGCCCCCAGTCGAGGTGCTCAGCGGTTTTCTCAGCGCCGCAGGCGATGCCTATGGACGACCTGTCGGTGTCGCCATCGATAGGCAAGGCGCACTGCTGGTAGCCGACGATGTCGGTAACTGTATCTGGCGCGTGACTGCCGAGTCGACACCCTAATTAGCGCCCCCAGCTTACCCTTAGTAGTCTTATTTTTCAGGTAATCAACAAGATACGATACCTTTTTGTGTTTAGATGCGCTGAAAGGCTCTCTGGTGCGTTTTTCATTCTGTTCAATAAAGAACAAAATACGAAATTTAGAGGCGCTTTAAGGGCGTCTGGCGAAGCCTGATGGCCTACGATTGCACTCGGAACTCGTCCACGCTCTCCTGCGGCCTCCCTCATAGCTTGAGGTTATTTTCTTTTGCCCATTTCCTTAACCTTCCGCAGGCGTTGGCGTAGGGAGAAGATGTATTAAAAGAAATCATTCTTCCCATTGTCCATTTGCCATACCAAGCTTTTCCATACAGATCATCGTCAGATCGCTTTTTGATAGATTCAACGATTTCGTTTTTAGCATCCTGTAGTTGGCTTCTGAGTGAGCATAAATCCAAATCGCTATAGTCGCGATAAAACTTTTGGGCGAGAAGACCAAGCTGGTTCCACTTGTAACCCGTTTCCGGGAAATCAACGGGCTTTCCTGCTGCATCAAGAGTTATCCATTTGATAACTAATTTATTCCAGCCAAGTAAGTAGGCGACAAGATTGCAAACACTCATAACAGAGCCTTTTGCATGTCCTTCCATTGATTCATCTGATGCTGATTCTGGCGGAATTGAGGCGAGATAACCTGATAATTTATTGTGGTTTTTGTCAATTGCTAACAGAAGTTCTGATTTAGTTTGAGGCACACCCATGAGAATTCCCTCTCCTGTTGTTGGGATATCCAGCTTGGAGGCATAAGCCAGACAGCGCGTCGTTTGATGCGGGACATTG
>NZ_JAYGJO010000063.1:0-3295 GCF_035013185.1 Acerihabitans sp. TG2 | reverse complement strand
TCCAAACACTTTAGGTGTTGTAAGGTTAAGTCTCACGGGTCATTAGTACCGGTTAGCTCAACGCATCGCTGCGCTTACACACCCGGCCTATCAACGTCATCGTCTTTAACGTCCCTTCAGGTGACTCAAGGTCACAGGGAAGACTCATCTCGAGGCAAGTTTCCCGCTTAGATGCTTTCAGCGGTTATCTTTTCCGCACGTAGCTACCGGGCAATGCCATTGGCATGACAACCCGAACACCAGTGGTGCGTCCACTCCGGTCCTCTCGTACTAGGAGCAGCCCCTCTCAATCTTCCAACGCCCACGGCAGATAGGGACCGAACTGTCTCACGACGTTCTAAACCCAGCTCGCGTACCACTTTAAATGGCGAACAGCCATACCCTTGGGACCTACTTCAGCCCCAGGATGTGATGAGCCGACATCGAGGTGCCAAACACCGCCGTCGATATGAACTCTTGGGCGGTATCAGCCTGTTATCCCCGGAGTACCTTTTATCCGTTGAGCGATGGCCCTTCCATTCAGAACCACCGGATCACTAAGACCTGCTTTCGCACCTGCTCGAGCCGTCACTCTCGCAGTCAAGCTAGCTTATGCCTTTGCACTAACCTCACGATGTCCGACCGTGATTAGCTAACCTTCGTGCTCCTCCGTTACTCTTTAGGAGGAGACCGCCCCAGTCAAACTACCCACCAGACACTGTCCTCGACCCCGATTAGGGGCCGGAGTTAGAACATCAAACATTAAAGGGTGGTATTTCAAGGTTGGCTCCATGCAGACTGGCGTCCACACTTCAAAGCCTCCCACCTATCCTACACATCAAGGCTCAATGTTCAGTGTCAAGCTATAGTAAAGGTTCACGGGGTCTTTCCGTCTTGCCGCGGGTACACTGCATCTTCACAGCGAGTTCAATTTCACTGAGTCTCGGGTGGAGACAGCCTGGCCATCATTACGCCATTCGTGCAGGTCGGAACTTACCCGACAAGGAATTTCGCTACCTTAGGACCGTTATAGTTACGGCCGCCGTTTACCGGGGCTTCGATCAAGAGCTTCTCCTTGCGGATAACCCCATCAATTAACCTTCCGGCACCGGGCAGGCGTCACACCGTATACGTCCACTTTCGTGTTTGCACAGTGCTGTGTTTTTAATAAACAGTTGCAGCCAGCTGGTATCTGCGACTGGCTTCAGCTCGGGGAGCAAGTCCCTCCACCTAACGCCAGCGTGCCTTCTCCCGAAGTTACGGCACCATTTTGCCTAGTTCCTTCACCCGAGTTCTCTCAAGCGCCTTGGTATTCTCTACCTGACCACCTGTGTCGGTTTGGGGTACGATTCGATGTGACCTGGAGCTTAGAGGCTTTTCCTGGAAGCGTAGCATCAATTCCTTCACCACCGTAGTGGTTCGTTATCACGCCTCAGTGTTGAATAAAAGAGCGGATTTACCTGCTCTTTCCACCTTCACGCTTAAACCGGGACAACCGTCGCCCGGCGAACCTAGCTTTCTCCGTCCCCCCTTCGCAGTCACACCCAGTACAGGAATATTAACCTGTTTCCCATCGACTACGCCTTTCGGCCTCGCCTTAGGGGTCGACTCACCCTGCCCCGATTAACGTTGGACAGGAACCCTTGGTCTTCCGGCGAGCGGGCTTTTCACCCGCTTTATCGTTACTTATGTCAGCATTCGCACTTCTGATACCTCCAGCAACCCTCACAGGCCACCTTCGCAGGCTTACAGAACGCTCCCCTACCCAACGGACATATCCTTAAATCAACTCGACGTGATGAACGCATTGACGTCGCTGCGCTCCGTCAATCGTTTTACGCACAATTGTTTTAAGTGATATGTCCGCTGCCGCAGCTTCGGTGCATGGTTTAGCCCCGTTACATCTTCCGCGCAGGCCGACTCGACCAGTGAGCTATTACGCTTTCTTTAAATGATGGCTGCTTCTAAGCCAACATCCTGGCTGTCTGTGCCTTCCCACATCGTTTCCCACTTAACCATGACTTTGGGACCTTAGCTGGCGGTCTGGGTTGTTTCCCTCTTCACGACGGACGTTAGCACCCGCCGTGTGTCTCCCGTGGTAACATTCTTCGGTATTCGCAGTTTGCATCGGGTTGGTAATCCGGGGTGGACCCCTAGCCGAAACAGTGCTCTACCCCCGAAGATGAATTCACGAGGCGCTACCTAAATAGCTTTCGGGGAGAACCAGCTATCTCCCGGTTTGATTGGCCTTTCACCCCCAGCCACAAGTCATCCGCTAATTTTTCAACATTAGTCGGTTCGGTCCTCCAGTTAGTGTTACCCAACCTTCAACCTGCCCATGGCTAGATCACCGGGTTTCGGGTCTATACCCTGCAACTTAACGCCCAGTTAAGACTCGGTTTCCCTACGGCTCCCCTATTCGGTTAACCTTGCTACAGAATATAAGTCGCTGACCCATTATACAAAAGGTACGCAGTCACCCTGACGAATCAAGGCTCCTACTGCTTGTACGTACACGGTTTCAGGTTCTATTTCACTCCCCTCGCCGGGGTTCTTTTCGCCTTTCCCTCACGGTACTGGTTCACTATCGGTCAGTCAGGAGTATTTAGCCTTGGAGGATGGTCCCCCCATCTTCAGACAGGATATCACGTGTCCCGCCCTACTCATCGAGCTCACAACGCATGCACCTTCGGATACGGGGCTATCACCCTGTGTTGCCGGACTTTCCAGACCGCTCTCCTGATGCTTGCGCTGATGGTGACTCTGGGCTGTTCCCCGTTCGCTCGCCGCTACTAGGGGAATCTCGGTTGATTTCTTTTCCTCGAGGTACTGAGATGTTTCAGTTCCCTCGGTTCGCCTCGTTACGCTATGTATTCACGTAACGATAGTGCAACGAATTGCACTGGGTTTCCCCATTCGGACATCGCCGGCTAATAACGCTTCATATCAGCTCACCGGCGCATTTCGCGGATTAGCACGTCCTTCATCGCCTCTGACTGCCTAGGCATCCACCGTGTACGCTTAGTCACTTAACCTCACAACCCTAAAGTGTCTAGTTTCTGTTTTTTACAGCGACTGGCTGCACGATTGCATTGCGGTGTTGCGCGGTGCTCGCCATGCTCATGGACATTAAGTCCACTCCGCTGGCTGCGCGCCGGGCGCCTTGCCCTGCAGTCGTTCGCACAGTCTGGTGTCGGTGAGGTAAACCCCACGTTAACCACAGAACCAGTATTGCCATCGACACGGCAATAATTAGGTTTGCTTCTTTTGAGAGACTCGCATACTGATTTTGCTCAGCATACTTTCATTTCAAATT
>NZ_JAYGJO010000062.1:0-3447 GCF_035013185.1 Acerihabitans sp. TG2 | reverse complement strand
GCCAACAGCAACCAGAACAATGCCGACCGGTTTAGCAATAATGGTCAGAACCTGTACCCAGTCCACCTGTTTGAGCATATCGAGTGTCATATCGGTCGCGTGTTGTATTTCAACCCACGCCGCCTTAATCTGGGCATCGGTCCAGGATGTAACATACTTACCGGTTTTGCTGGCCCATACCCAGAGCTGGTTTCCCTGTTGATACGCCCACTCACCGCTATCGTTAAGCCAGCCAGCCACTGAGTTCAGGGCCTGCTGGGTGTCTTTTGACAAGGCGTTCCAGCCTTCAGCTACACCACGGATAGCACCTTCGCTAAGATCCGAAACGGCTTTACCGGCGTAAGTCCAGGGTTCAATTCTGGCGGCAACGGGTGTTGATGGCGGACGTGGTATAAAAATCGGTGGGTAGAGAAACAGCGGCCAGTATTTTGCACCACTGGTCTTCCAGGTTTTCATCGTCACGTTGACCACCTGATCCACCCACTGCTGCTCTTGCGGGCGGCAGTCGTGGATCTCCAGAATGGTCATGCGATCTTCATGACCAACTCCACCGACAATCTTCATGTAATCTCTGTACTGTCCTTCACCTAAATCATCCTTTGGAAACTTCACCTCCACCAAACGGGCCAGGTTATCGACATGCATTTCGCCTTCGGTATCTGGCCCGGCCAGTCCCGGCCAGCGATCCTGTTTATCCTTAACGATAATCACATCCGGACGGCGGTAAATGCCCTTGCCGGGCAACGGGAAACGATTGGTGGTGTGGCGTCTGCCTGCGCCGTCCTTTTTCAGCAATGTACTGCTCAAAAAAGGACGCGGCGGCGTGGTTCGCATATCGAACGACACTTCAGACTTGTAATACCAGTAATAGTTACGGGCGATTTCATCGACCAGGATCAGACCACTCATCATGATCTGTTTCAGGTTCATCTGGTAGGTTTTGCCGTTATGGCGAACCGTTGCCGATATCTGGGGAAAACGCATAGCGTATTCCACCTTAATATGCAGATACTGGCGATTTTCGGTGGTTGGCAGCCGCGACTGCTTCTCCACCATTTCGATACCGGTTGTGGTGCAAGCCCATGATTGGTTATTCTTGCCGATGGAAATATCGGATGTATCAGCACCTGTCGGTGTATCGAGTGTATCGGGCAAGTCCATTATGATGTGATCTCCCTGAGTTCGGTTGCCAGTTGCTGCGTCTCTGTTTCACCCATAAACCACATCGTCTCTGCCGGCTGTGGCGCTGTGGTCAGAATATGCAGTTCCACATATTCCTGCTGGCGGGTATAAACCGGTACAGAGTGGCCTTGGTTATCGCTGTACCCGGTTGCAACCTGACCCGATGGGGTTGTCAGGCGATAAGGCGTATTGACCAGAATGTTACCCTGTTGGTCCTGTAGCTGATAAATAGCAGAGTAGATGTATGCTGTGCCCATGCGAGGCATGTTCATCGGCATACTCTGTGCGGCGGTGGTGGTCGTTCGTTCCACCCGGCGCAGATACCTGCCCGTGGTGCCGTATTCCACTTTGCCCTGCTCCAGTGTCAGGTAGCTCCCGCCGCCAATCAGCACAATGCGTTTTTTGCCGGTAAACGAGATATCGTCTTCTGCACTGAGAGTCAGTTTCTTCTCGGCAAACAGCCGCATATTGCCGTTCTGGGCCTGCATCTCGATGGGGCCTTCACCCGATTTCAGGCTCAGTTGTCCGGTTCGGGCAAACAGGCCAAGGTGGTCACCCGCTAGCGCGGTCATATTGCCCATCACACCCACGCTGATATCGCCCCCGGCATTGATGGCGACATGTTCAGCGGCGGCCAGTTGCAGATGTTCACCGGAAGTAAAGGCTATGCCCTGTGGGGCTGAGAAATGCAGGGTTTCGTTCAGCGGTTTCAGGCGCTGCGCAAACATCGCTAACTGGCTGGCAATATGCGCGTTAAGGGCCTGAGCCTGTGCTGCCGCCATGTTCAGTTGCTCTAGTTGTCGCCGGCAACGCTCGATTTCCTGCAGCGCCTGGTCCATATCCAGCACCGCTCCGGCGGCTTTTGGTTGCCCGTCGGCACTGATAAACAGCCCCTTCGCCACACGAATGACACCGTGCTCATCGGTTCTGAGTTCAAAACCGCTACCGCGCGGTTTTTCTTGTACGTCGGTGATCTGCCCCTGGTTAAGTTGGCTGGTCGCGAATGCTGTCCCCAGGTGGATATGCTCTTGGCCGCGCTGGTCTTGCATGCGCAGCTCATTACCCCCGGCCGTGCGCAGAATGTTCTGACTGCGGTTGTCACGGTTAACCACATCGCGGTGTCCTGAGTCGTGAAAGGCATGTGAGATGTACGGCAGGTCAATGTCACCGTTGCTGTAGGCGATGGCCACTTCGGTACCGTCGATAAGGGGTGTATGCCAGCCGTGGGTATCGCCGGTATAGGGTTTGGCCATGCGCAGCCACGGGTAAGCGTAGCCCGGCTCGACGTCGTCCAGAGTAAAATCCAGCCGCACTCGATAGCGGCCGTGCTCATCTAAATGAGCATAGATATCATGCGGGGTACGGCTTGCCACCCGCCCCGGCAACGTACCGTGAATTTCCGGGCGAGTCATTTCCGGCGGGCGAAAGCAGTATTCCTCACGGTACGGCATGCCCCATACCGACACCTGCAGCCGCGAATCGCGGGCACCTATAAATGATGTGAACGTGATGATCACGCCGTCGCTCAGGTCCTTGATATTCACACCTTGCGGGTCAAACACCTTTCCCGGACTTAACCAGTACGCATTACTGAACAGATGCACCCGGGCTGATTTGTTCAACTCGCGTTCATGATGGAGGCGGGCATAAAAAGCCCCGCTTTCCGTTGCCGGCTCTGGGTGGCTATCGTCCCCGGCCTCGCGGTAGGGCTCGGCGTAGCGGTAATGCTCGCCGGTAGTGACGGCAGGAGAACGCACGGAAACGGCGGCATCCATGGGCTCTGACGCAGTACGCGGATGGTGATCGCGGGTAGTGACTTTGCCCGGAACCACCTGGTGCCAGGTACGCACACCCCAGCAGCAGAGTTCTGCACCGTCATACAGGCCTGACGGCTCGTGATACGGCAGGGCACCATTAAAAAGATAGCGAAGCTGGCTGTCGCCAAACACCGTGACATCCAACTCGGTGGCATCGTTCATCTCCTGGCGGAACCAGATCCCGGTTTCCGCCAGAATTCGCTGGAGGAACTCAAGGTCGGTTTCGCGCCACTGGGTTATCAGCTCACGAACCGGATATTGACGGGACAGGGTAAATTCAAAGTCTGAGCCTTCCATACCATGAGCCCGCAGCACCAGTTCCACCACCTCCGGCACGGAGAGATGTTGGTAAAGGGCACAGTGACGGGTGCGGGACAACAAGGCCAGGCGGGATTCCAGCGTCGCGGCATAATGGGACTGGTCGGCGTGGGTAGCAAGCCATTCCAGG
>NZ_JAYGJO010000061.1:0-4487 GCF_035013185.1 Acerihabitans sp. TG2 | reverse complement strand
CAGATGTATTTCCAAAAAATCGGTCACAACACTGATATCGCTAAAAAATTTCTTGAACAACAGATCATGAGGTGTGGGAGATGTTTTCATTGACGCACTGTAATAGCGTCAACCTCTACCGAGGTTAAACGTCATCCGGGCCATGTGGAGCAAATCATAATTCTTAGAAGCGTTTCACAACGTAATGAAACGCCACCGCTATTTCTTTCACTGATTTATCCATAATGCTTTGATACCAATATAATGACGCTCACCCGGTGCACCGATAAAGAGCAATACGCCGCTGATTGTGAATACAAGAGGCGTTGTTGAATAAATCGGTTTTGATCAGAAAATCGTTTAATTATTCAGATTAGATTAACTTAAAATCAATCAGTTACAGATTACCATGTTCCATAAGCACACATCAAAATGACTACATTTCGATTTATTCAACAACGCCTTTTGCACCTTGCAAGGAGCTGGTAGCTGAAATGTCGCTACTGGCTCTCTTTATTAATCTTGACGCTTCAGCCACATCCCCCTTTTTTAAGCGCCGTTTCTGCTGTCTTAATCGCCTTACCTGCCGCATCACCTACACCCGGGATCAGTCCAATAGCAGCCGCAACGTAATCAAGAGCTGACTGTGCTTCAGCAAAACTTTTGATATCACCTACAACAGGCACAAAATCAGCACCTGTTAACGCCGTTTCTTTCAACGCTTCACGCCGTTCCGTGTACATCTTGACCGAGCAGGCTTCGGCGCTCATTCCGCCGCAGTTTGCCTTTCTATAGCGCTCGTTTTCGGCCTCAACGTACTCACCCGCCTTCTGCTCCAGCGCCTTACCTTCAGACTGCGCCTGCGCAATATCACTCAGCGAGTTATTCTCCACCTCATTCTTCGCCGTATTGGCCCCGCTGCCCACCCCGGACAATCCACCGCCAACCACGCCCCCGGCTACTGAACCCGCTATCACCACTAAGTTATCGATGACCTGTTTTTGGTCTTCCGTGAGTGTGTCGTTCGGGCCACTGTTGAATATCAGGCGGGCCAGCTTTTCGGCGGTACTCGCAGAGGCTGCGCTGGCCAGCGCGCCCGCGGCGCCTGCCGTCGCGTTGCCGCCTTGTGCGGCTGCCAAAAATGCGCCCAGTGCGGTGTGCAATACCACCCGTAGCGGCTCATCTTCGGCGCTAATCTGTTTGACCAGATTGGCCAGGTAAGGCGCGACCGCACCCACCGCCGCACCTTGGACATTACCGCCCATCAGACCGGCCAGCGCGCTGGTGAACGACGCACTCATCGTCCAGTACTTGCCGCCGATGCTGTAATCTTTAACTATCGCTTGATAGGCCGGGTCGTTGGCGATCGCCCGCGTGATCTGCTCGGGGGTGTAGCCCAGGGCTGCGTATTTGGTGATGATGCGCGTTTGCGCATCGCTTTGGAGTTTTTGCTGCAGCATGCCCATCGCCTGGGCGCTGGATCTCCAGCCGGTCGGTGACCTTATCCTTGTTAAAACCGTCCTTGACACTGCCGTTGGCGGTCTGCGTATCCCCGTGGGAATGCTGCTGGTGGAGACCCCGACCGCATATCCCGAACCTTGATAATCCGAGACATTGGCGATATCGCGCCACCCCAGGATGCCGGTTTGTAGCTGGTTTTTATCCGCCGGCGCCGTCGAGGCAATCACTCCGCCGTCAAGCTGGGTGTGATCCTTGACGATAATGTGATAACCGCCGCTGCCGGCTTTTATGCCACTTTGCTCGGCAACCAAGGCGTAGTGATTGTTCAGGATCTGCTGGCTGAGGTTGGCGTTGCCTGCCACGGCCTGTCCCAGGCAGATGGGCGGCACGCAGATGCTGATATTGATACCGGCGCTGGTGCTTTTACTGTTGTAGGTGGCGGTGTCCTGCACGCTGCTGACGGTTAAGTTGCCGCCGCCGCTGGTCAGCGTCAGTGAGTTAGACGCCGTGACGTGGCTGTTCTGGTGGGTCAGCGTAGCGCCGTTTTCCGTCGAGTGCTGTCCGCTGGCGGAAAGCTCGATGGTAAAACCGTTCTGATTGCCCCCTAGCCCAAAACCCACACCTACCCCGGCGTGGGAGCCGCTGCTGCTACCGGTGACGCGCTGTTCGTTCTGCGCGGCGCTCAGCGACAGGGCATCCCCCGCACTGAGCGATACATCCCGCCCGCGAAGACATTACTCAACAGTGTGTCCGTCAAATTTGGGTAGATTCAGTTTCGCCTTAGAGCAAGCGCCTTCTATTCACCACATCCATAAGCGCCTCAAGTTCTCGACCATAACTGTTCGGCTCAAAATTTTCTTCTATGCCATTCATTAGAAATTCATTAGAAATTAACTCGCAGAGCTCACCTATCTCATCTGACGATATAGTCCCATAAAATAATTTTTCAGCCAGAGACAATTGGAACTCTCCGGCCAAGCTGCACAACTCTAATAAGAGCTGCCATTGTGCACTAGTTAAGACGTTTTTCATTTTCCCGTCCCCGAAGATGACTTAGCCCAACCGGTAACAACCTTACCTTCCACATTGACCACAATGACTGCGTCAGTCCCCGTATACCTGAATGTTGGACCGTACTTTGAAGGAACATATTCGATCTTTAGAGGATTAGACCAGGCGTTAGTCAGTGCAGACTGGCTAACGCCAATTCCGCCATCCCGCCCTGCAATTTGCTCTAAAGCATGGTTTGAATAACCTGTAATATTGGTTGGCGCCCTCGCTCTCGCTGCCTGCTCAGCCACCATTTGCATATTGAGCCTAGCTGCATTAATTGCACTACCCGCTCCAGAGTTACTATTTATTACAGTGGACCCAACCTCCCCTGCTGGCATTGTACCAACTCCCAGTCCCAGCCAGCCTAGCCCTGAACCGGTCTGCTCATTGCCTTTGGCATTCGCACACACCGACCAACTCAAACCCTGGCATGAGTTCAGCCACTCTTGCGCTGTAATGGCTCCCGTGTCACGGCTGGTATTGATAAGTTCCGGGTCGACACCGGCTTGTCGCAGTGCGGCGTATTCTCCGTCATCCGCTTTGCCATCCAGTAATGCCTGCGCTGCCCCCTGATCGCCGCTCTGCATCGCTAGGCCCAACGCTTCCTTATTGGCATTGGAGCGCGCGTTCATTTCTTTCTGTACCGCTATCTGACAGGCTGCGTGGCTGCCACCGGCGGCAAGACAGTCACTTAGCTTTTTGGCTAATAATGCCGGTTCGCCTTTAGTGAGTAAGTTATTCTCAACAACAACTTTTTTCGACGAAATTGTTGTGAGTGCATGCACTTTTTACTTTTTTAAATCAGCATCTTACAATCAATTTTCGTCTGTGCATTTCAGTAGTGGTAAATTTTTGCCCCGACGCATCTTTGTCCCCCGGACACGCTACCGCCCCGCCGTGGCATCCTGCCTGCACCCGTTCATCTTATTCAAGTGCTGTTGTCATTACCATTTATCAGATGTAGTCGCTAAGACTTTTAAAGTACGAAATTAACTGATTATAAAGGTGAAAATTCCGCCAGATGAGGGCGGGATTTCTAATTAGCCTTTGCAGCGACTGAGTGCCAACCGCAGCCCTGCACCGATTTCGGCTGGGGAACTGTCTGCCGAAAACACCACATAATCAGATTCACTGATCCTATCACTACTCCACCAGGCTTCCAGTTTTTCATGAAATGAAGGGCGGATGGTAATAATATTATTTACTAGATGGATGCCATATTTTTTCATATTTTTAAACAGTGCACGTTTGGTTTTATATCCATATTTTTCCATCAATATAGCTATCCAGACTGCATATTTTTCTTTACCTTTCTCAAGATCAAAAAACTCCACACGTTCTGCAAGCTCGGTTAATATCCGGCTGTCAGACAATGCTTGTAAGATCGCCTTCCCCAGGCTTTTATCATCTACATCAGGCAGTAATAAATGGGATGGAAACAGGGGATCTCTTCCTGTCATACCTAATCCTGAATAAGTTTCAACATTCAAAAATTCATTTGTAACAAAGGTATTAGCCCAATAGTCCTGATCTTTATTAAATTTCATCATTTCACCTGCGTTACCGTTACTTTTATACCCTGAGTTTGGCCATATTCAATAGCCCGATTTATTTCTGTCCACTGGGTTTTAGTCGTATTAGCAGGAACAGCGAGTTGTATCTCTCTGTTAGAAATCATTGATGGAGTTAATTCTCGGCCAGCGAGTGCATACTCTTTAAACTTAGCCGCCGCATCAATATTTCCCTTAATCGAACTGTAAACCTGATTTGGATTAGCCAGCTTCGCCATCGTCTGCGTATCCATTGATTTCGCACTCACTGCGGTTTTGGTTGCGCCATCATTAATAGTCAAACGTTTTAAAGTTCGGTGGCAGGCGGGCATCCGCTGGTAACGAAGTCCCTACATAGTCTTCCCACGGCATTCCCTGCTTCATGTTACCCTGGCCCCATTTCATGCCTACGTCTGCGGCACTAACGGTAGCCGTTGCTGTATT
>NZ_JAYGJO010000060.1:0-5612 GCF_035013185.1 Acerihabitans sp. TG2 | reverse complement strand
ATCATCTTGCCGACATTCTGCTCCAACCAGGTTTTGAACGTGTTAAGCAACGGCAGGCTATATTGCTGGCGAGCCTGATATTTATCCATTTCACTACGGCCTCGCAGACCTCGTTCGACGCCATACCGTTTACCGATGTAGCCCAGCGCCACATCCGCTTTAGTGGGTTTGCCTTTAGGGGATTTGGCATTCTTGGGAACCGCTTTGACCGCGTCCATATTTTTGCGCCGGGCATGATCCCAGCAGCCGATACGCATCAGCTTGTTCTCACGGCACACTGCGTCATAACCGGCATAGACATCGATTTGCAAAATACCCGTGAATCCGGCCAACAGGCGCACGGGAACGCTACCAGCGCGGCTCGGGTCATACTCAAACAGCACTGAGGGTTTATCGGGTGGGCCACCGCGTATCACCCACATCCATTGGTCCGATTGGGCGGTTTTGCCTTCTTCTTTCAGGACCTGGATGCGGGTTTCATCCATTTGCAGGTAACGACTGCTGTTTTGCACCTCCCGCAGTCAGGTAAGCAGCGGGGTAAATACCTTGGCCAGCCGGATGGACCGGGCGATGAGCGGCCACAATAAACTCCTCGCCATCGCGGTCAAACACCGCTTTTTCCGCCAGTATTCGATGACTTTTAACTTGGCGGGAATAAACGCCAGCTCTTCTTTAACCTTGCTGAAGAAGGTGGTGCGGGCGCCGGCCTTCTCTTGCTCTGACAGGCACAATTCAACACGCTCGAGCAGCAGGCTAGCGGAGAAACCGCGTTGGCGTGTTGTCCTTTTTGGCGAGGAGGATGTAGCGGGAACATCTTCAGGTAATTGCGTATCTAAGGCCTCAAGCGCCGCTTCCAGTTCAGCTTCATCAAACAAGGCAATCTGGTCAGCATGTCGCTCGCTACTGGCGGCAAACTGTTGGGCTTTTTTGTGTCAACGCCAATTGAATTCTGACCCAGTGGGTCATTATTACATCGGCACTAACATTTTTGAGCCTGAGTTTCTCTTCCAACAAGAGAATATAGTGGTCACGGTATTGAAGTTGTTGCAGCAATTCCTCGTTGATTGCCAACAATTCAACCGCAGATAAACTGCGGTTTTCGGGGTTTTCGGCTGGCAGGGAAGTAGGCACATTCATGGTTAAATGATAACAAAAACAGCTACCTAATGCTTATTATTTCGACTAATTAACGCCATCATAATGCAGTTTTTTATGCCCATTGAGCAGACTGATATCATAACCATCGAGCAGCCAGTTAATCTGCTCCTCGGTCAGAGATAACAGGTCATCGGCCAGATTGGGCCACTTGAATTTCTCCTCTGCCAGCGCCTTGTAATAGAGGACAAAACCATTGTCTTCCCACATCAGACATTTGATTTTATTGCGCTGGCGGTGAGTGAAAGCATACAAAGCCCCGAAAAAGGGATCTTCTCAACGACTCTGACATAGGGGGCGGTGGATGCGACTAGGCAAAATTGCAACCAATCTAAATCTCCATTTGGAAACTATATCACTTAACAAGATGCACTTGATTAATAATTTATTCTCACATATGATTTCCATATGGAAACCATATTAAATTCAAAGATGAAAAATAAAAAAGTCTCAGAACTAGAAATCGCCCTGTCACTTCTGCAATGTGAATTGGTAGCTCGTCGTAACCGCTTTACACCGGAAGCCATAACATGGTCACAGTATGACGTTCTGGAAGCCCTGCGTGTTAACGGGGCTTTGCGCCCGTCAATGATTAGTAATCGGCTCGGAGTTTCTCGAACTCAACTTTCAAAGGCGCTGCGCGTGCTCAAAGATTTGGATCTGGTAGAACAGGTGTCGGACGACACCGATCGTCGTGTTCAGGCGACACGGTTAAGTGATCAGGGAAATGCTTTCTTGGAACATGCAGCCAGACAGCGGCAAGGTGCAGCGCAGTTGGTCGCATCGGTCATGACTTCAGGAGAACAGGCGATCTTCGCGGAGCTCTGCCATAAAGCCGTCAGGGGATTACAAATGGAGGGCATCAAGCATGACTGATCGGCCCATGCGTATTATTCGAGCCAGAACCAACAATCTGAAAAATGTGACCATCGACATCCCCAAATACCAGGTCGTCGCTTTTACCGGAGTTTCAGGATCAGGTAAGTCGTCACTTCTGTTCGATACGATAGCTGCAGAATCTCAACGTCAACTGGCTGAAACCTATTCAACCTTCGTTCGCAACCGGCTTCCTCATTTCGGTCAGCCAGATGCTGATCGTCTCGAAAATTTACCAGCATCGATCGTGATTGACCAGCGCAGGCTTGGTGGCAATGCTCGTTCCACAGTCGGAACAGTGACCGAGATCTACGCGCTGCTACGCCTGCTCTTCTCGCGCATAGGAAAACCACATATCGGCGAATCCAGCTTGTTTTCGTTCAATAACCCTCATGGCATGTGTCCACAGTGTCAGGGGCTGGGGACGGTGCGGACGATAGACGAGAATGCCTTGTTTGATCGTGAGCGCTCGCTGGATGAAGGAGCCATACGCTTTCCCGGATTCGAGCCCTCTTCTTGGCGTTGGAAACGCTATGCTTTATCAGGCTTCTTTGACACGACAAAACCGCTTGAGTGTTATACCAACGAGGAATGGAAACGGCTGACCGTTGAAGAAGGCACTCCCGTAACAGCTCCTAAACCAGGTTGGCCGAAAACGACGACCTATGAAGGAGTATTGCCTCGTCTGCGCCGTTCATTTCTGGAACGTGAGGAGAGTGATCTTTCGAATGTCGAGCACGAGGCACTGTCGCGCGTGACCCAAAGCGGCCCCTGCCCCGCATGCAACGGCGGTCGTCTTAATCCTACGGTGCTTACCTGCCGGATCGCAGAGCACAACATCGCCGAATGTGCCGCAATGGAGGCAAGCAACCTGCTAGATTTTTTGCGTGGAATCAACGAACCGAAGATGCTACCGGTCCTGTCGTCGATGACAGAAAAACTGGAAAGCATGATCGATATCGGCCTCGATTATCTCAGTATGGATCGGGGAACATCTGGTTTGTCGGGCGGCGAGTCACAGAGAATAAAAATGATCCGTTACCTTGGTAGCAGCCTTACCGATATCGCTTATATTTTCGATGAACCCAGTATCGGCCTACACGCTCGTGACGTTAGCCATCTAGGAGAATTGCTTATACGCTTGCGGGACAAAGGCAACAGTGTCCTTATGGTAGAGCATGATCCTGACCTGATCAGCATCGCAGATCAGGTCATCGACATGGGGCCACAGGCCGGCCAATCAGGTGGGGAAGTCGTCTACCAGGGCACGGTGGCAGAATTGCGAGAGACAGAAACGGCAACCGGGCGGAGTTTTCGCAAACAGCACACGATCAATGAGGCACCCCGAGCTCCGTCTGGCTGGATCAGTATCAAGCATCAATCCATGTTTAACGTACACAATCTGTCGACCGATATTCCTCTTGGGGTCATGACTGTTGTCGCAGGCGTTGCGGGTTCTGGCAAATCGACGCTCACGAACCGAATATTGCCGAGACTTCGTCCTGATGTAATTGTGATAGACCAGACTGAACTTCGTGGCTCATCCCGTTCGACACCAGCTAGTTACCTAGGCGTGCTAGACGATATTCGCCGTTTATTCGCTCGCCAGAGCGGCAAACCTGTTGGCTTATTTAGCAACAATGCCACCGGATCGTGCCCGGTTTGCAAAGGTCGTGGTATGGTCCGCACTGATCTGGCCTTCCTTGATACCGTTGAATCTATATGCGAGGTCTGCGACGGATCGGGTTATAGCGATGAGGCCCGCGCTATCCGAGTCAAAGGATACGCCATCGATAAAGTTATGCGCATGCGCGTGCCCGATATTCGTCATCTGTTTGATGGCAAACCAGAGATTAAGGATAAAATGACACGAATGGAACAGGTTGGGCTGGGATATATGCAGATAGGACAGAGACTTTCAACCTTATCAGGGGGCGAGCGGCAGCGACTGAAGCTGGCAAAAGAACTTGGGCTAAATAGCCGGATATACGTGTTTGATGAACCCACATCCGGTCTTCATACGAATGACATAGAACACCTGATACAATTGTTTGGCACACTCGCCGACCAAGGGATCACGCTCATCATCGTTGAACATAACCTCGATATGATCGCAGCCGCTGATTATGTCATTGAAATGGGGCCGGGAGCAGGAAAATACGGTGGTAAGATCATCTATCAGGGGAGACCTGCCGGCATGCTAGCAGAACCAAAATCAGTGACGGGCCCGTTTCTTTCCGAATACTTAAAAAACTCACCTTCACGCTCCGTCTGTCCTACCTGACTTTTCTTGAATAGGCTTTGCTGTACACAGCTCGCACTCCTTTTTGTTCGTGTGCTAGGCACTTTTCTATCCAATAGGATTGTACCCGGCTTCATGCAGCAAGGTACTCGCCGTTATGTAGAGATCATGAGGCCAAAACTTACTAACTGACTAAACCTTTTTCTGTGTGGCCTGACCTGCTCCCCTCTGGTTAATCCATCGCCAGGCTAGTAATGTTTATCATTGAACGATGAGGACATTACCCATGAAAAAGCGTTTCTCTGAAGAACAGATCATTGGTATCCTGCGCGAAGCTGAGGCCGGCATGACAGCTAAGGAGTTGTGCCGTAAGCATAACATCCCCGATGCGACGTTTTATACCTTGCGGAAGAAGTTTGGCGGTCTCGAAGTCTCCGAGGTCAAGCGTCTCAAGGCGCTTGAAGACGAAAACGCACGTTTGAAAAAATTGTTGGCTGAAACCATGCTGGACAAGGAGGCCCAGCAAGCAGCGCTTGGGGGTAAAGTATTAACGCTGTCTCACAAGCGCAATGCGGTTGCACCGATGTGCCAGCAATCAGGTATTTCAGAACGTCGTGCCTGCCATCTTGCCGGGCTTTCCAGAGCAACTTGTCGTTATCGTTCTCTTAGGGCACAACGAGATGAAGCGCCGACGCTTTGGTTACCGTCGTATCTGGCAACTGCTGCGACGCGATGGCGTCGAAGCGAACCATAAAAAAGCCTACCGTATTTATCATGAAAATGGATTAGCTGTTCACCGGCGAAAGCGCCCTAAAGGGCTGTCCGTGGAACGTCAAACTCTTGTTCGGCCCAGTGCTCCAAACATGACCTGGTCGATGGATTTTGTCATGGACGCTCTCGCCGGTGGCAGAAGGATAAAATGCCTGACCAGCGTGGATGATGCTAGATGCAGCTGAACGCAGACATCTATTCTTACTGGCTCATGAACGTCCACCGACCGATCCGGGCAAAACTTGGTGTGTGGTTCCCCTTTTGATTCGCCGACTGATGGACGATATGGCTCAACACCCTGCCTATGTGTTAAACCTGCGCTGGGATGTTCTCGCCTATAACAATACAGCCAACCATTTGTTTAATTTCGATCAACACTCTTTCGAAAGGCGCAACCTCTTATGGATGCTATTTACCGATCCGGCTCTGCGAGAACTTTTTGCCGACTGGGAAACTGAAGCACCTCGCATATTATCCAGTTTTCGCCGTGATTATGCTCGCGCTAATCAGGCAACCGACATCAGGGAGTTGGTGGATGAATTAAAGAAAGTGTCGCCAGATTTTAATA
>NZ_JAYGJO010000059.1:0-6134 GCF_035013185.1 Acerihabitans sp. TG2 | reverse complement strand
CATCGGGGTTCGCTTACTTGCCGCCTGTCCGCAACTCGAAAGCTATAGGGGGGGGTTATCCGTCATCTTTCAAGCTGTACGATGCCAGCGGCGTAAAATTCGATTTTTAAGACCGGTATCAAAATACCAAATATGGTCAAATATTTTCAGAATACTTGGTTTCCCCAATGATGACAGTGCAACCGCGTGAAAACGTTGCAACTGTTTTCGTTGTTGTTGTTTTATGCGGGCGATAAGTGCCTCAGGTAACTGTTGGGCGATAAAATCTGAAATAACCACCGCATCAGCATCCCACCAATCCGGTGTATCGAGCCGGTCAGACAGGGCGGCGATACACGCATTGAGATCGGTACCACCGCTAAAACGCTGGCCGAGAAAACGCGTTGCCTGCTCGAGCCCAGTGGTTGCACTGAGTTCATAACTGACCATTCCTGTGGAAAACAATGTAATAAAGCAGCGACGATTATCCGCCAGCGCAATGCGCATCAGTGCCAGGCAAAACGCCTTTGCGCACTGCTCGTTAAACCCGCCCATCGAACCCGAGGTATCAACACAAACGATAAAGGGGCCGCGGGGCTGCGACTCAAGGCGCTCACTGCGTGCCGATACATGCATCTCACGTTCCCGCCAGCCTTCTCCTTGTAGTCGGTAAGTCAACAACCGCTTTTCCAATAACCGGCGATAAAATTCATATTCCAATTCATCGATACCCAGTGTGGCCAGTTCCGCCGGGAGCAGGCGCAACAGATCGTCGCTTTGATGAATACCGCTGACTTCCTCAGGTTGTACTGCAGGTTCACGGATCCGCAGACGTACCCATTGCCGCGTGGCATCGGGAGCCGCCACGGCATGGGCTTTGCGGCTGCGTCCCAATTGATCCGCGAGTGCACGCAGTTCCGGCTGCGTTTGCAAAAACGCGCTGTAATGGACCAACTGCTGATAATCCGGCCGCTGCCACTGTCCTGCCGCCATATCCCATAGTCTTCCGGCAGAGGTTTCATTTTCAACCAGCGGGCTCAGTGCGCCGCTGATAGCCATTTGTCGCTGCAGTTCATCGAGCAGTGTCTCCCGCTCCTGGTCAAACAAATGGCGGTGCAATGTCACCGTGCGCAGGGTTAAGCTGATGCGCCATCGTTGCACAAACAGCAGTTGAAAACTTTCATCCGGTTTAGCGTTTTCAAACGTAGCGGCCTGCGCTAATAAGCGTGCTTCAGGATAAAAATCTGCAGCGAGTTGCCCCAGGTGTTCCACGGTTGGGGTCAGTTCGGCTCTAAATTGTGCTAACCGCCAAAGCTGGCATTGCTGAAACAAGTAAAACTCAGTCGCGAGTTCCTTTGGGACGTGGGTCTCTTTCAACACATTTTCCAAACGCTGTTTAACCAACGGCATGCGCTTGAGTAATACTTGTTTAAACGTTGGATATTTTTCCAAAAAAAACGCTAACTGCGGTGTGGCAAATAACGTCAGGATAAATTCATCCAATAGCTCGCTCTGATTTATTGATAAAAAAAGATCGAGGGTAGTTAGGGCCAGCATAATGCGTTATCCCTGTCTGGCTTGCTGGATTTGTTGCGAAACGTCCAACAAACTGGCTTCAATTTTTGCTACCCACTCCTTCGTGATGAACAGACAGGACTGATGCTCGCTAAACCGGTTGCGTTGTTGCTGATACTGCCGTTCGACTAAGGATAAGGATTCCTGCTGTGCCGGCGGGAGTTCCTGAGGCGTCAGTTTGCCCTCTAATGCCAATAACGACGCTTGGCGACTAATATCCATTATTTCCACTTGTCCTTGGGCGGTTACCCTTGCCTCCATCGGTTGGGCAAAACCAATATTGTTTAACCGGGCTTTTAACTCCCCACCTTTAAGCAGCCAATTCTGGAGCGCCAGCCGCTCGATACCAAGATGAGATACCGTAATATTATGAAGCACCAACGGCGTTTGCAGAACAAGTTGTAAACTGGAGCCTGTGACGTCCTGCGGGAGTGAATAAATAATCTTGCGCGGCATCAGGCCTTTTTTCGTTTCCAGAGTCAGCGCGTGCAACAAATGACGTTCCCGGCGATGCTCAATTCTCTCCCGCTCGATATCCTGTAGCTTCAGCAACATAGCCTGCTGTTGGTAAGCCTGCTCCAGCATGAGCAATTCAACCTGGTTGTCCACCAACGTCATGCTGTCAGGATCGTGCCATAAACAATCTTTCAACAGGATAATATCTACCGGTGCAATGGCCTGACGATCGCTGAAAAACGCACTGGCCTGCAATAAGCGCAATGCTTTTTTCCACCGCCGGTCGGACACATAAGGCGCTTGCGCCAGCGCATCCAAGCGCAGACGAAGCTGATAAATTAATTCAAAACACTCTTGGGGTAAGGTTATCCGGTCGATTTGTCCCTGCCAAGCCTGATACTCATCATCGCTAATTTGCAAAGATTCAGCCAACGATTGGGGGTTATTTTCGTTGTTATGGGTCAGAAGGGCCTGAAAATTGGCCTTATCTTTAACCTTATGCAGCCACAGGCGAATTAGCATCCGGTCGTATAGCGCCTCCAAACCACTATCGGCCTCGGGCAATTCATTAGATGCCGTGATTAATAGGCGCAACGGTAGCTTTTGTTCTGTATCACCATTGCGAAAGCGACGTTCATTGATTGCCGTGAGTAAGGTATTTAAAATCGCAGGGCCGGCTTTCCATATTTCGTCGAGAAAGACAATTTCCGCTTCCGGCAGGTATCCCTTGGTTAGCCGTTGATAACGACCGTCTTCCTTTAGTGCCTGGATGGAGAGTGGACCGAAAACTTCTTCCGGAGTAGAAAATCTGGTCATCAGGTAGTCAAACGCTCTAGCGTGACTAAACGCCAGCTTTAAACGTCGCGCGATAAGACTTTTGGCGATACCAGGAGGTCCGAGTAAAAATACGCTTTCGCCGCACAGTGCTGCCAGTAGGCATAACCGCACGCTATGTTGCCGTTCATAAAGCCCACTTTCCAGCGCGCTGCTAAGACGATAAATTCTCTCAACCAATGGGGATGAATGAGCCATAATAAATGCGATACCCCAATCAATAATGATAATGAAACAATAAACCACCGCTTTTTATAATGATAGGCCACCGTATGCATGTTTGTTGACCGAATTTTGTCGGGTTTTAACTTATTGCCAGCATATAAAGCAGATAATAGGTTAGGTATTCTACTCGTTTCATGCATACTGTGCGCTTTTTGATGAGCTACGGAACCAGCCCACAGAACGTTTATGGATATCTTATAGCGCGAAGAGGTTATGAGCAGAGAGAATAAACAATCATTATCAGCGGTAACGTTAGCTGCAATCGGCGTGGTTTATGGTGATATCGGTACTAGTCCACTGTACACCTTAAGAGAATGCTTGGCAGGACACTATGGCTTTGGTGTTGAACGGGGCGCGGTGCTCGGTTTTCTGTCGCTGATTTTTTGGCTTTTGATCCTCATTGTGTCGCTCAAATATCTTACGTTTGTCATGCGTGCAGATAACGCTGGCGAAGGTGGGATATTAACCCTGATGTCGTTGGCGGGTAGAAATACCTCGGCCCGAATGACCTCGGTTTTGGTGATAATGGGGCTGGTGGGTGGCAGTTTTTTTTATGGCGAAGTCGTTATTACCCCTGCCATTTCAGTGCTCTCTGCTATTGAAGGACTGCAAATTGCCGCACCATCGCTCGATAACTATATTGTGCCCTTATCCATAGTTGTCCTGACGTTATTATTTATTATCCAAAAGAAAGGGACTGGGGGTATCGGTAAGCTCTTCGCTCCGGTAATGGTAGTATGGTTCCTCACCTTGGCTGTTTTGGGTGTGCGTGGCATCATGGACAACCCGGAAGTTCTTTACGCCCTGAACCCTATCTACGCGGTCAACTTTTTTATACAGTATAAGTTGCTCTCCTTTTTTGCCCTCGGCGCGGTGGTGTTGTCCATTACCGGCGTTGAGGCGTTGTACGCTGATATGGGGCATTTCGGTAAATTACCGATCCGCATTGCTTGGTTTAGCGCGGTATTGCCTTCACTGATGCTGAATTATTTTGGCCAGGGCGCGCTATTATTGAAAAATCCGGCGGCGATAAAGAATCCCTTCTTCCTGTTGGCGCCGGATTGGGCGCTGATACCGCTGCTGATTTTGGCGACGCTTGCGACAGTCATTGCTTCTCAAGCGGTTATTTCCGGGGTGTTCTCCTTGACTCGTCAGGCGGTTCGTTTGGGCTACCTGCCGCCAATGCGTATCGTTCATACTTCCGAGATGGAATCCGGGCAGATTTATATCCCCTTCATTAACTGGTTGCTGTATATCGCAGTGGTACTGGTTATTGTCAGTTTCGAGCACTCCAGCAACCTGGCAGCAGCGTATGGTATCGCTGTCACCGGCACTATGGTGATCACCAGTATCCTTTGTTGTACCGTAGCGACAAAAAACTGGCACTGGAACCGTTATCTGGTATCGATACTATTGGTGCTACTGCTGGTCATGGATATTCCCATGTTCGCCGCCAATGCGTTGAAGATTTTCTCCGGTGGTTGGTTACCGCTGTTGTTAGGTTTCATCATGTTCATTGTCATGACGACCTGGAAGAGTGAACGTTTCCGGTTGCTGCGGCGGATGCACGAACATGGCAACTCCCTGGAGGCGTTGATCGCGTCGTTGGAAAAATCCCCACCGGTCAGGGTGTCGGGCACGGCGGTATTCATGTCCCGTGCCATGAATGTTATCCCCTTTGCCTTACTACATAATCTTAAACATAATAAGGTATTGCACGAGAGGGTGGTATTGCTGACGTTAAGAACCGAGGATGCGCCCTTCGTGCATAATGTTCGACGGGTTACCATTGAGCAGCTCTCGCCGACATTCTGGCGTGTCGTGGCCAGCTATGGTTTTAAAGAGACACCCGATATGGAAGAGATCTTCCATCGCTGCGGTTTGGAGGGATTATCATGCCGAATGATGGAAACGTCTTTCTTTATGTCCCACGAATCGCTGATCTTGGGAAAACGTCCCTGGTACCTGCTTATCCGCGGCAAATTGTTTATCGCCTTGAGTCGAAATGCCCTGCGCGCACCCGATCAGTACCTTATACCGCCTAATAGGGTAATTGAACTGGGAACCCAGGTGGAAATTTAACTGGAGCCCGACTGAACTGAGTCGGGCTTAGTCGTTCCCTGCCAGCAACCTCTGGCAGGCGGCGATAGCCTCCTGCGGGTCGGATGCCACTATTGCATTTACTATTGCCTGATGGGGATCGGGTTCTATCAGTTCATCACTCACGATGGCCCGAAAGTAGTTCTGGTAAATAGAGCTGAACAAATTGGCGAAGGACGACAAAAAAGGGTTGCCACTTATCTCATAGATATGTCGGTGAAACTGCGCGTCGACACTTATCCAGTGTTCCCGATCATAATCTAGATGCAAGGACAACATCTGCTCCATGATCTCCACCAACTCTTTCTTCTGTTCATCGCTGGCGTTGATTGCTGCTAGCGCACAGGCTTGAGGTTCCAGACTGGTTCGCATAACCAGGAAATGCTTCATCACCGCATCGAAGTTCTCTCGGGTAACCCACCAACCTAACAGTTCTTGATCCAAAAAATTCCACTGATGGCGCGGTAAGATGCGTGTACCTATGCGTGGCCGGGGTAATAACATACCTTTTGCCGCCAATATCTTCACGGCTTCCCTGACGGCTGTACGACTTACGCCAAACAACTCTCCCAACTCAATTTCACCGGGCAGAATCTCACCAGCGGCATATTCACCCGCCAAAATGCGCTGGCCCAGTTTTTCAGCCAGAATATAGGAAAGGTTGCGTTGTGCGGCTTGCTGTTGCGTTGTCAAATGCATCGGGCCTGTCCTATGCCAGAGTTATCAAGCTAATAATACCCGTCATCTTTCACGCTGCAGGTGCGTTGGCGATACTCGCTCATCCCAGTCTTTTACCGATGTAAGCTCCTGGGCTTCCCTGCGTCGCCGCCTTCCTGCAAGGTGAAATCTATTGACTATATTATGCTTATAGATAGCCATATTGTGTGCCAGATATTGTAAATGTTGCCTGGATCCCTGAATTTTACCAACAATTGTTTAAAATTAAACCAATCGGCAAATTTTTG
>NZ_JAYGJO010000058.1:0-7188 GCF_035013185.1 Acerihabitans sp. TG2 | reverse complement strand
CAGCCTGTTTGCCAAGGCCATGGGCATCAAGATGTTTGCGGCGGCGGGGCGTATTCAGATCCAGGCGCAAAACGATGCTTTGGAAATGTTATCGAAAAAGGATATGACGATTGTAAGCCATGACGGCAAGGTGACGATCAGCGCCAAAACCGAACTGCTGCTGGCGTGTGGCGAAGCATTTGTGCGTATCAAGGACGGCAACGTGGACATCGGTGGCCCAGGCAATGTGGTGATTAAATGTGGCACGTTGGCGAAGCAGGGGGCGGCAACGCAGCAAGCAAGCATAACGCTACCCGCACATTGCCCGTCAATGGTTTCAACCGCCGCCTCCGGTAAAGAGGCTGGCGTGAAATTGTAACAGGGATGAAAAATATGACAGTAACGTACGATTACCGTGCTGAAGCACAACAAAAACAGGCAGAATGCATGCTTTGTGCACTGAAAACGGAACTTGCCACTGCGGACTGTCGATTGTACCTGCTGGTCGATCCGGTATCTCTGCCCGACGAGGTCCTGCATCCACTGGTCAGCGCACTGGTGGCATTACATCCCATCCCGGTCAGACTCCCTCATCACGCACTCGCTGCACAGAGCTACCCGTGGTTACTGCCACTCGATATGGCCGATGAGGCGCAGGCGGCATTACTGAGATTGAGCATTGACTACGCGCTTAAGGAACTGCACCCGCAGCGGTTAGCGCAAGGTGAAGGCCGGGCGATCTGTGGCTGGTTAACCAGTCCGTATGATGCCGCGACCGTTGCCAGACAACTGGGTGAGACCGCGATACAGAAACTGCCGGACAATTCATCTATCCTGCTGCGTTATTACGACCCGGCGGTGCACAGTGTGCTGTGGAACCATGTCGACGAACTGCAACAGCAACGCTGGCTGGGAGTGCTTTCGGCCTGGGTTTACCCTTGTGGGGATGGGCAGGTGGTCATCCACAAGCATAAGAGTGCCACATACCCACACTTGACCTTTTCGCTGATGCTTGGCGCTGAAGATGCGGTGCTGATTGCTCGGACCGGCAGGATTAACCGCACACTGGAGACCTATCGCAACAAAAATCGGATGTCTGAACGGCATGATGAAGTCAGTGCCGGTGAAATTGTGAAGGCCGCGCTTGAACGGGCTGACTCACAGCACGGATTCACACAGGAATATGACCAGCAGGCGTTGGCACTGGATTGCCTGAAATGGCATCCACAGTTGGATATGCACCACCATATGCGCACGCTCCTTACCCGGGAGGAACGCCCCGACCATGCCAGATACACCACTTGCGTGAAACAACTCGATGACCATATCCGTCAACGGATGTGCGACGAACTGGCGTGTGCCACTCCCCCCCATCCCCGCTGTGCATACTGAAGGAACCCGTCATGGCGCAATTTACCCTGGATATGAATAACTGCCCGATGTGTGCCTCTACTGGCCCGGCATTATTACCGGCTCGTTATGCAGTAGTGACAGACAATATCACCACCGGGATACCCTCGTGGGCCAGACCGCAAAACTGCTTCCCGCAAGCCAAGGGATATGACTACGCACTGCGTGCCTTGCGTCAGGGCTTTGTCTATGTGTTTTATGAACTCTCCCAGCAGTGGGATGCCTGGGCAGTCAGTGAAGACGGTAGTGTCTGGAAGCAGCCTTCAGCCGCGTATGCAAAAGCCAAAAAGTCGCCCGACTGTTCGTCACCACAGCATAACACCACCCATGTTGAGATAATGATATTGCGTGATGACGCTCTGCAGGGTAACACCTGGCTTGCCTTCTCACCCTCAAAGTGGAGTGCTGACGCCCTTGAACGTTATACGAATGAAACTGAAAAACGTCACAAGCGTATGCAGTGTCTGGAATACTGGCAATGGAGCACCCCGGAAAATTCACAGGGTGTAACGGCCGCATCGCCGGGCAGTCTGGAAAACATACTGGATTATGTTCCGCTGAGTCCCTCCCATGCCTCGCTTTTGTTGCCCTATAACCCGGCGGTCAGACGTATCAGCCAGACAGAAAACGCGGCACCCTGGTATAAATTTGAAGAGAACGAGGTTAAACCGCAGGGAACTATTTATCCGTGGAGTAAGACGCGTGCCGGCCATGTGCGTCAAACCCTAAAGGCGCTGCAGGCGCGCGGCCAAGGGCAAACCCCATACGGGCACGCTATCACCCCGCTGGTGATGGCGCTGAATGACCCGATTGGTATCGCACATGAACTGGCAGGATTTGGGGATGATTATGCCGGGTTGCACGCCACATGGCTGGATGAACTGTCGATTGAGTTTATGACGCTTCAGTCGTTGGCTGGAGCAAAAAACCAGATTCAGCAAATGGGAAAGGCAATCGCTGAGCGGCACACCCTGGATGCTTATCAGAGCACAGCAAACTACGGCATGAACAAGGTATCAGGCAGTGTTGGCCATATTGTACCAACTGCACTTTCTCAGCGGCAAACTGCCCTGAATGAACTTATGCAACAGGCGAATATCGATGCCAGCCAGCAGGGTGAAAAGGCATTCGCCACCAGTTGGAAAAAATATGAAACTCAACTCAATCAAGCAAAAATAGACGCATTCAACACCTGTTACAGTCAGTTTTGTTCGATGATCGCCAGTAAACTGGAACTGCTGGCAACCCTTCGGGTGGCGTGGCTAAAGCATGAGTTATTTATCACCAGCAGCCAGGATTTCTATTCTTCGTGTGTTGCGGACAACCTGAGTTACCGTGAAGCGGTAGACTATGGCATGGCTTCGCTGAACCTTACTGACAAAGGCAGTGCGTTTCTGGATGAATTACTGGAACAGTATTCTGCACAGTCTGAAACCAATATTGCCTGGCGTT
The DNA here is from genome assembly GCF_035013185.1 of Acerihabitans sp. TG2. Lineage (NCBI taxonomy): Bacteria > Pseudomonadati > Pseudomonadota > Gammaproteobacteria > Enterobacterales > Pectobacteriaceae > Acerihabitans > Acerihabitans sp. TG2. Next base: position 4,347 of record NZ_JAYGJO010000058.1, on the reverse strand, counting down.
CATTAATGCTCAACAACCCAGATGTCATTAGTGAAACTCGTGGTTTGTTGCAACTCATGGTGGCACACAAAGGCGTGAATATCGTTGCCACAGAATCCAGCTTTATCGATGCAATCAGTACCTACATGGGGAAATTTACAGACGCGTACGATAAGGCCAATGAGCTAGTCGATAAATCACCATCAGCTAATACGTCTTTTTCTCGCCTTATGCTTGCCACCGATCGTCGTTTATCAACTCTCGGACAACGAGCGTTTCGTGTTACCGGTGGCGAGTTTGTACTGAATCATCTGAATACTCAGCTGAAAAAGAGCCTGTTTTTAATCGCTGCGGGTGTACCCGTTGATAAAGCCCAGGCGCTTTGCCTGTCCGATATTCGTGCCGGAGATCCGTTTCGTAAACAACTTGCATTAGCGATGCAGATGAAAAAATCAGCAGATGATTTGGATATCAATAACGGTTATAAGCGGAACTTTGACAATTTTGCCAAAACTGCCGAGGGTGAGAAGACCATCCGGGCATCACGCATCAAGTTATTGCTCCTATTCTTTAATGGAATGGAATATGCAAAACAACTCAGCGATAGCAAAGGTGACGCAAAAAGTTTTGCTCAGGTCAGTGCTGCGTTCTTAGCGACGTTAAGCACGGCGACTGAATTGGTTGAACCGTTAATTAAGCATGGGTTAGAAAAGGAATTGTTGGCAACTTCGGTGAAGTTGATTGGGCTTAATGCTGCTACAATTGCTTCCGCATTAAATTTGGGTTTTGATGGAAGCAATGTAATTAACGAAATCTTCTGTAAAAAAGAATCTCGATGGGTTTTTGTCGGAATGTGTACAATTAAAAGCGTGGTTGATATAGGTGTGGTATTGAAAACAGTTGGTGGGCTACTAGATGTATTGATTAAGAATACATTGTTATCAGCAGATAGAGTGATTGTAAATACTATAATTAAAATATCTTTGTGGAATGTAGTCGCTTGGGTTGCAAGTTGGCAAGTAATGATATTTATTTACGTACTAGAACGGTTGTATGCTGCATTTATAGATAATGAGTTACAAGCCTGGTGTCGCGAAGGTGTATTCGGTATCGACCCGGATGTCGGATTAATTTCAACAGAATGTCTGGAACTTCCAAATGTTAGGGCTAAATCTTATACAGAACAAGTCAATAAAATTGAAAAAGCATTGGGAGCAATAATTTGAAAAGCAGAAGAAATAGGAAAGATTTCATTGATTATGATGGTGTAATCTTTGATTTGAAATGTGCAAAAACAGATGCTAGTCGTACTTCATATTCAAGTGTTGATATTAAAAATAAGTCTATAAATTATAAGGAGAAAATTTCAAAATTTGAATCGTTGTTAAAACATAAACCGCCTGAAGCAGACTTGCCGCCAAAAGCAACGTTAATAAAAATCAGTGGTGTGTTGGAGGACTTTAGCGTTATGAAGGTTATGGGGTATTTTACTGACCGTGAGTATGAACCGGAATATTTTTCGAAGCAGGAGAAACAAAATCAATATGGCGGATTACTGTTGGCAATATTAGGCAATGCAGTCGGTGCATCTGTAACCACTCAAAGTAAAGAACGGATGAATGACCCCGCAGATTTCGTTCAGGGTAAGATCAATGGTATTGCTTTTCAAGGTTGGTTGGGAATGACCAATGCCAGAAAAGGTGATTTTGTGGAAATGATAGTTGCGCCAAAGGGTGATTATTATGAGGTCTATGCTTTGGCAAACCCTCAGACCAGAGTTTTATCCATAACACCAAGATGTCGACAAGGTATAAATGCGCATCTTAAAGAGGGTGCGAAATTAGGGCATATTTTTGTTGGTATTTGTTTTGTTTTTTTTGCAGTGCCATTTTTAATAATGCTTATTTTAACCGACAAAAAATTTACATTTGAGAATTACTTTTGGATGTTTTTTTTCTTTGTTGTTTTTGATTTATTTTTTTATTTCAAAGGTAAAAGCTTAGCATTGAAAAAAGTAAAGCCAACGATAATTTTAGCTGAGATGATTTTTTCAACATTAGGTTTTGAGAATTCTAGTGCAGTGGACCTTGAAAAAATAACAAAAAATAAACTAAAAGAGCTAAACGAAGAAAAACTTTATGACCGAAAGGATGCTGATGGCCGTCCGCTGCCAGGAAAACACGCCGGGACAGAATATTTTTATTATTATTAATAAAAATTGAATTTGTCTGTTATGAGAAATATCAACAAACTTTATGGGGTGGACTTGCGGCCAATATACTCTTGTTATCATGCGAGACCAGCGGCGGTGGAATACCACTCTCGCAAGTGAAATGCTATTATGTAAAACTATGTAGTTAGGCTGGAAGAAAGTTGGTGCTATATCTTCTGCATTGATGTTAGGTGTAGATAGAGTTTCGTCATTAGATAAAAAACCGATGGGAATTTATTGGATTGGCAAGCAAGAAAGTAGTTTTTTATTTTTTTGGTGTTTCTTAAAAAACCACTGAATTATGTAAAGTATTAATTGAAAATAATATAAATAATGGGAAATTAGGTACATTAATTATTGATGAATTAGGTATTAAATAAATAGCCAGCTAACTTTGATTCAGCATTAAGGACTCTAATATGAATAAACGTAGAAATCGATCCGACTTTCTTGATTTTGATAAAATAGCATTTGAGTTAATGAAATCAAAAGAGCTGGTAGAACGTACATCATACAGAACTGAAGATATGCGTAAGGAAGCCTTACTTGCAGAGAAAAATATACCCGCATTAGAGGAGGTTTTAAAAAACATCCCTCCACCGCCAGTGCTGCCAGCTAAAAAAAAATTAATAAAAATAACTGGAATTCTCAACGACCTGCGGATTATGAAAGTGAAAGGATATTTCGAGGATCGTGAATACGACTTACAAAAAGCAAGAGAAACAGAAGATAGAGAGCAGGTTGGTGCATTAATATTATCAGTAATAGGCAATACCACAGGAGCAGCTGTAACAGCACAAAACGAAACCAGAATGAGTGATCTCTGTGATTTTGTGAGAGGAAAAATCAATGGTATTGATTTCCATGGTTGGTTGGGTTTGACCTCATTGGAGGATGGGGACTATGTTGAAATGGCGGTATCTCCAGATGATGGTTTCTATGTGGTTTATGCAATTAAACATCCAGAGAAGCGTACGATATCAATGACACCCCTTTGTAAACATGGTGTTATTGCGAGCTCGACAGAAGGGATGGATATTTTAGTTTATTTCTTCATGTTTGTTTCACTGTTAATTTTTGCTATTGGGTTATTTAAAGAATCTTTGTTAGAAGATATTTTGCTTTTTGAATTTATATATATAATAGCCGTATGTCTTCTTTTAACGAAAACCAGAAAAGATTTAATTAAAAAACCATCACCTACAACGCAGTTTGCAGAGGCGATTTTTATAGCATTAGGTTTTGAAAATCCTAGTGCAGTGGACCTTGAAAAAACAACAAAAAAAATATTAAAAGAGTTAAACGAAGAAAAGCTTTATGACCGAAAAGATGCTGATGGCCGCCCGCTGCCAGGAAAAGACGCCTGGAGAGAATATCTTTATTATTATTAATAAAGGCTAAATTTATCTGTTATGAGAAACATCAACAATCTTATGGGTTGGACATGTTGCCAATATACTCTTTTTTAACTCGCAGTACTATAGCGTTATAGCAGGCAATGCGCATTATTAAGATGTGAACTACCTTACCAGAACACACTTGACCTACTCGGTAGCATAAAAAATATTGTTTCCTGCCCGATTAAAGGCCACAAGCCCGCGTTGTCCCGGTTATTGATATAACCCAGTTTCTGATGATCTGGGCAATAACCCTGACAGCGCGGGCCTATTCCCCCTATTTTAAGATGACAGTCGGCAATTATCTGAAACTCATTTTAATGGTGTTTATCATCGCCTCGCGAGTCGCATGGTAACATTTTGGCATTATTTTTTGAACACCCGATGCCAACCCCCATCATGGTGCATTATCGCCCACGTGCGCGGGATACATTGCTGCATTCCCGTGTGCTATGGATCGCCATCTCCGTGATGGTAACCGTGGGTTTACTCGTCGGATTGCAGCTTTCGCTGCAGCAGTTATTGCCATTAGCCCTGCCGGGGTAAATGTGGCGTTCAACAACATCCGGCTGCGCAGGTTTGGTGCGCCGGGTGACACTGATCCCGGCTGCGCAGGTTTGGTGCGCCGGGTGACACTGATGACCTGAGGCGCCTGTGGGATTAACGGCGATGGGCGGTAGCATGCCGCTTTTTCAGGTCAGTGAATATTGGTTTTATGACAAGGATATCACTATGACCATGTTGCCACCGGTACTTACC
>NZ_JAYGJO010000057.1:0-7324 GCF_035013185.1 Acerihabitans sp. TG2 | reverse complement strand
AAGTAAGCCTCCGGCAAGCGGCGACCAGACAAGGAGGCCCATCTTTTCCTCCCGGACTAAGGGTACCAATTCCCGCTCCACGTCACGTCCGGCAATAGAGTAATAAGCCTGAAGGGTCTCAAAACGTGTTGTATTACGTGCCTCACTCAGGCCAAGCGCTTTACCGAGCTTACCTGCGGCCCAGTTCGACACACCAACATAACGAACCAGCCCTTGCCGTGTGAGATCGTCAAGCGCGCGCAGCGTTTCCTCAACGGGCGTGACAGGATCGTTCGCATGAATCTGGTACAAATCAATGTGATCGACCTGAAGTCTTTCTAGGCTTCTCTGTACCGAATCCATAATATGCCCGCGTGATGCTCCCTGCGCGTTGGGCCCAGGCCCCATAACCCCACCTGTTTTTGTGGCAAGAACAATGTCGTTGCGTGCAATACCGAGCTCTTTTAGCGCGATCCCTGTAATACGTTCAGACTGACCGAAGGAATAAATATCGGCGGTATCGATAAAGTTAATCCCGCCGGCGAGCGCTCGCGCGATAATCTGATTTGCTTCGTCCTGTTCTACTGCGCCTATTGAGGACCACATGCCAGCATCATTGTTACCGCCCAACGTCATTGTGCCGAGACACATTTCTGAAACAAACAAGCCTGTACGCCCAAGTTGCTTATATTTCATTTAATTTACCTTTCCTCTTCACCAGTGACACCGCTTGCAGACCCAGGATCTGTACGCGACGTAATTCAACGACTCTATGAACTTATAGGTTGAAACTGGGAGGCAATATTTGCGACACGTGCGCCATATAGGCGTGCCGTTTCGAGATCGCCCGAGGACATCTCTTCAGGGGAAGCATCGGCGGGGGTTTGTGCCATGGGACCGATATTTGAGCCCATCCGATTCAAGTCATCACGCAATGAGGCCTTGGTATTCGAGGACTTAATATCCATGTTGACCCAGATACCACCGTGCTGACCGGCCAGCAAAAAGAAATAAGCCAGCGTATTCAGCTTGTCACCATTAATGCTCGCGCTATTCGTAAAGCCACCGAAAATCTTGTTAACCCATTTACCCTCAAACCAGGGTTTGGACGAGGCGTCTGCAAATTTTTTGAACTGCCAGCTCGGTCCACCCATGTAGGTTGGCGAACCGAATAGAATCACGTCTGCCGCGTTGAGCTTTGTCCATGCTTCTTCAGCAATGTTTCCTTCGGAGTCGATAGCCACGAGCGTGGCGCTGGCACCTTCAGCGACAGAGGCCGCCATCCGTTCTGTATGCCCATAGCCAGAGTGATAGACGACTACAGATTTAATCATTGAAAGGGTTTGAGTCATGATAATTTCCTTCAGCAAGTGTCTGCGCTGGATAACGCGGTGTGAAGACAGTCTATTAAGTATTACAGTAGCCATAAATAACCTAAAAATTAACGCACTGTTATCTGAATGAGGAACAATGAAAAATCTTGAGGCACTAATTATTTTCGCGCGAGTGGCAGAAATGAAGAGCTTTACCCAGGCAGCTGAAAGCCTTGGTATTCAGAAAGGACGTGCTTCAATGGTGGTGCGCGAGCTCGAACATGACGTAGGCGCTACGCTTTTGCACCGAACCACGCGGACCGTGCAGTTGACCGAAGATGGCCGCATTTTTTATTCGCGTGCACGAGACCTGCTGGCGGAAGCAGACGAACTGCAGTCAATGTTTTCACCTGGCGGAATGTCACTGCGAGGGCGTTTACGTGTTGATATGCCAGCTATTCTGGCACAAAGCGTCATTATTCCCGCACTACCGCAGCTACTGGATGCTCACCCGGAATTCGAACTTGAGCTTTCAAGTACTGACCGTCGTGTTGATCTGGTTCTGGAAGGATTTGATTGCGTAATTCGTCTGGGACCCATTGTTGATGAGACCCTGATTGCCCGACCGCTGGGAAAATTACGGATGATCAATGCGGCGAGTCCTGGCTATCTGAAACGCTTCGGTATGCCACAGACGATTGATGATCTTCTTAATCAAGGACACAGGATGGTTCATTACATGCGGAATTTTGGCACGAAACCTGACGGATGGGAATATCCGTCAGGTGATGGCTACAATTCGCTGATGTTACCCGGCACGATGACGGTCAACAGCGTACCGGCCTACCACGAAGCAGGACTGGCGGGTTTGGGTTTAATTCAGGGAGGTTATTCAGCGCTCGTACCCCATATCAAATGTGGCACATTGGTTGAAGTCCTTCCCAATCTGCGGCCCAAGCCACTAAATGCATCTTTCGTCGTCGCGCACCGGCGCAATCTGTCGCAACGAGTGAGGGCTTTTATGAATTGGATTGAGGAAGTGTTGAAACCTTATTTTGATAATGTCTGAGTGAACTAGTACAACGGAGGAGGTGAAAGCCTATGTATTGGACCTGTTCCCCATTGATTAACACAGCATGATGTTATAAATCTCGGCTTTGGCACAAAACTGCTCACGACAAGGACGTAGCGTAGCTTTGAGCGAGATATAGACTTTCATACCCTGAATGAAGGTTGTCATATAATAATGAAGCCATGAAGAACGGCGAGGCAGTTTGAGTTAAATTAAGCAGATTTCAAATCAATTAATCATAACATCCGGGCGGCGAATCGCCTCGTGCACCAACAGACTCCCTGAAATGGTATAGTTATCCTCCCGTAACAAGGAAAGGAAAAGTGAATGATTGTACGTACATGGCACGGCTGCGTTTCGCTGAAACATGCGGAAGGCTTTGCAAAACATCTTGAAAAAACGGGCGTTGAGCATTCAAGAAGCATTCGGGGTAACCGGGGAGCGTTAGTACACAGAGAAACACAGGGCAGCTGGGAGCATTTTTTCCTGGCGAACTGGCGAGCCTGTAAATTAAATTGTGTAATTGCCTGTTTTTGATATCGTTATCCGAACAACGGAGACAGGTAAATTATGGACGAGAAGAAACTTCAGGCACTTGCTACAGAACTGGCCAAAGGCATCAAGACTGAGGGTGATCTTAATCAGTTTTCACGCATGTTGACTAAGCTGTATTAGCTCAGACCTGATCTGACAGTTACCGGTTATTTATACAGGTGTTAGTCAGGTTACATCTGGTTTAAATTCTTCTCAGCCCAGATGCGTTTTCCATCAAGTAATGTTTCCATTGGCGTCCGGCCACAGCACATTTTCCCCTGATGGGTTCGCTCATTATTATAGTGAGCCAGCCACTCATCAAGATCTGATTGTAATGTATCAAGATCACCATACAGCTTTTTACGGAACGTTACCTGATAAAACTCGTTCAGTATCGTTTTATGGAACCGTTCGCAGATGCCATTGGTCTGCGGTGACATAGCTTTGGTTTTCGTGTGGTCAATGTCATTTATCGCCAGATAAAGCTGGTAGTCATGCTGTTCCACTTTGCCGCAGAACTCTGTTCCTCTGTCGGTCAGTATTCTCAGCATCGGCAACCCTTGAGACTCATAAAATGGCAGCACGCGGTCATTCAGTATGTCTGCTGCTGTAATCGGCGTTTTGGTGACGTACAGTTTGCAGTGAGCGACTTTTGAGTAGGTATCAACAAACGTCTGCTGGTAAATACGCCCGACGCCTTTCAGATTGCCAACATAGAACGTGTCCTGTGACCCCAGATAACCGGGATGAGCGGTTTCAATTTCACCACAGGCCTCGTCATCACTAGCTTTTCGTTCCAGCGCCGCTATCTGGGAATCAGCCAGTTCGATACCGTCACGGGCAACTTTTTCTTCCAGTGCTCTCAGGCGCTTTTTAAAGTTCTCAAGGTTGTGGCGCAACCAGACGGAACGAACACCACTTCCGGAGATAAAGACGCCTTGTTTACGTAACTCGTTACTGGTCCGGTGCTGACCGTAAGCCGGGAATGCGACAGCGTAATCAACAACAGCCTGTTCTGTTGCAACATCTGTACGGTTTTTAAGGTTGGGAGCACGGCGACTGCGGTTAATCAGCGCCTCCACGCCGCCTTCATCGGCCAGTTCGCGATAACGGTAAAACGTATCACGCGAGACGCCCATAATTTTGCAGGCTTTCGACACATTGCTGAGTTCTTCAGCCAGATTGAGCAAACCTGTTTTATGTTTGATGACGGGATTGGTAGTATGAAGCATGAGAGTTACCTCGTGTTTTGTATAAGGTTTCGACACCCATATCAAAACCGGTAACTCTCAACCTTTCAAGGTCATGTGTCAGATCAAGTCGCGACTAATACACTTAGCCGGTCAAAGGTCGCCTGTTTGTTGTTCTTTTCGTTCGATTTTGCCAATCTGCTCTGAGGATTCCGACATGATCACCTTTCATCAACTTACAGCCACCAGTCTGGGTGGCCAGCTTATCTCTATGACCGACTACGCGGGTAAGCTGGTTCTGGTGGTTAACACTGCCAGCCATTGTGGCTTCACGCCACAATACGCAGGCCTTGACGCGCTCTACAAGAAGTACACCGCCCAGGGCCTGGTCGTGCTTGGTTTCCCCTGCAACCAATTCGGTAAGCAGGAACCCGGAGACGCCGACGAAATCGCGCAGACCTGCCACATCAACTACGGTGTGAGCTTCCCGATGTTCGAGAAAGTGGAGGTCAACGGTGCCGCTACGCACCCGGTGTTTCGTTATCTGAAAGACGAATTGCCCGGCGTGCTGGGTGGACGGATAAAGTGGAATTTCACTAAATTCCTGATCGGACGGGACGGCAAACCGCTCAAGCGTTTTGCACCGTTCACCACCCCAGAGAAAATGGAAACCGTAATTCTTGCTGCACTTGAAATCTAAATGCTCCTGTCATTTGAACCGACCACATTTAGAGCGCTTCCGACAAACTGATTATGCCCGTGTGAGATTAACGTCCGTTCATCGCGCGTAGCAGGTATGACAACTCTTTTTTCTGGTGGCAAGCACAGACATCAGGTCCATTATTGCCATTAGCACAATGCCTTTGAGAAACAGACGGCCTCTTCTCTGCCTACGTATGGGCCATAATTCTCAATACGGACATACCCATTTTTCTCGTAAAAATTAACGGCCCGATGGTTGATCTGTCGGGTTTCCAGCCTCAGTTCGATATATCCCCTTTCTTTTGCGGAGGTTTCCAGAAAAGTGAGTAAAGCACTACCCACGCCTGGCACACTTCGGTCTGAAAACATTCTTTTAAGTTCGGCTATATTTTGCGTTAATGGCCGGATAGCGCCGCATCCTATCGCATCGCCTTGAGCATTCTTTGCCAATACCCATAACGCCTTGTCACCATTCATTGCATCAACAGTGAAATTGCTTTTGCCGTTATCACCCGTAATAGCGGCAAGTTCTGCTGACAGCATTTCGATTAATCGATGGGATTCTGAAGAAAATGGATCTGATTTCTCTACGGTTATCATGGCGATATCCTACAAAAAGACGATGACCAGCATAAAGTATCCTGCCTGGAAAAGCATCATCCCGAAGCGGGTGATGGGACAGCTCTGATTCCTGGCTATCCCGAAGATGCTATGCCCGTTGCCACTCACAGCAGTCCCATCGTGTTGCATCGACCCGTTGAACTCAAAGCCAGAAGCGGACGTAGCCCGTTGGAAGGCGTATCGGTGAACAGTACGGTCATTCTGGGTATGGCATATCGACCGGAATCAACGGCCCTTCTCAGTTCCAGCCCCTCCGCACAGGTAATGCGGAGGGTTAAGCGAATTAAGCAGGTACAGTAATCACGCCTTTCTCTGCAAACGTTCGGCATCAACCATCGCCTTCCACTGCTGAACAGATGGCCTTTCCTGCATTCGGTTATACCACTCACGCAAGGCTGCACACTCTGACGGTACGGGAAGCTTCACTAACGTAGAAAAGATCATCCCTCCGATTACCGCGATATCCGCCATTGAGAAAGTATCACCGGCAACATAAGGTTGCGTTTGCAGAACTCGGTCAAAGTAATGCATCCCCCTGACTGCCTTGTCGCGCATCCGGTTGCCCCACTCCGGATTCTGATACAGTTCAACCTCAGGTCCCAACCCTGGCGTGGCGTGATGGAAATACGTGCTTACTGCATCGAGGAACTCAATTTCAGCGCGCTTTGTCATCATATGAATGATGCCCTTATCTGCTGGAGTTGTACCGGTCAGGCTGCATGGCGCGTCAATCGCATCCAGATACTGCGTGATAGCCGTACACTCAGCGATGAGCATACCGTCATCAAGCTCCAGAACAGGCAGCGTGCCTGAATAGTTGATGGCGAGGAATTCGTTTTTTTTATGCTCACCAGTCCATAAGTTAACAGGGACAAATTCTGTTTTGGAAAGCATCCCTTTCTCGGCAAGCGCGATACGTACACGTGCAGGATAGGGGCCGTCATACCAGTCATAGATTTTCATCGGGTGGAGTTCCTTAACTTCTGTGAGTAAAAGTTCATAAGTGAAAAGTGATAACTACCTACCACTTGGTAGTTTTGTGGTTGAGAATGAACCTGCTTTTGACGGATGTCAACATCTACCTATCAGTTGGCAGGTTACTTCCGCACCTGTATAGTGACGTCCTGAACGTTTAAGAAAGAGGCTAAGATGAGCGTAAATGCACGGGAAGCAATACTGGCCGAGGCGAAGTGTGCGGCTCAGAAACACGGGTATAACGGGATAAACTTTCGCAGTATTGCAACGAAGGTGGGCATTAAAAATGCCAGTATCTATTACCACTTTGCCAGTAAGGCGAAGCTTGGCGCTGCAGTTGCTCACCGCTACTGGCAGGATACTGCTCAGCATCTGGAGTCAATACGCAATACGAGTGCCAGCAGCGGTGAAGCCTTGAAGAGTTATCCCGGCATTTTCCGTAAATCTCTTGAAAACGATAACAGGCTGTGTTTGTCCAGCTTCATGGCTGCTGAATATGAAGATCTGCCTGAAGAAGTTAAGGCCGAAGTGCAGGCTTTTGTTGATGCCAACGTCGTGTGGCTGAGCCAAATGCTTAGTGAGAAAGGTGGAGGCGATTCTGAGGCTTACAAAAAGCATGCTCTGGCTATTTATACAGCCGTTGCGGGCGCTCAGCTGATAGCGCGTACCCGTCAGAACATTGAATTGTTTGACGAACTGATGGTGACATATCAGCAGGCAGGGCTGATCCCGATCATCTAGGCGACCCCGTCCCTAATTCTGTGTAATTGCCACCCTATTAAATGTGACCGTTCAGTCGGTCACCGAACTCAATAATAAAACGACTCATCGCCAGCCGCCAGTTTTGGATCGGCATACTCCATTTTTTCGATGCCGACTGTATCGCAAGATAAATCACTTTGCGTACCGAGTCATCCGTCGGGAACACTTTGCGTTTT
>NZ_JAYGJO010000056.1:0-8047 GCF_035013185.1 Acerihabitans sp. TG2 | reverse complement strand
TCAACTTCACCACCGTATGCTTTGGTCATCACTACCATTTTTCCTATTGCAGTCAGTAGGTTATCTGCCGTTCTCCCACTGCGTTTTAGCCTTTCGGTTTGATGACCCCGACGCGCCTTTTTCGCCTGTTAAAGAGCAACCGCCCATACAGTCTATCAACGTTTTTCTCTCTGGGCAGTATACCAGGGGTTCATTTCTTATTCGGCGGGGAGGCGGGCCGCAGCTTGTCTGTGGCCCGCTGAACCGTCTGCCGGGCGGGGGCTGGCGAAGCCCGCAAGCGACGCCCTGCGGCGCTATGAGGTACTTAGGATTAAGGGAACCAGGGATGTGCATGGCCGCGCCATACCGGGGCGGGGGCGTAAGCTGACCGGCGCGGCAACGAGCAAGGAGCACCGCGACTGCGAGCCGCGACGGGCAGATGCAGCCGGGCGGGCATTAACGCCTTAAGCGGAGGCCGTCAGGCCGACAGCAACCCGCCGTTGACCTTGATGTTGGCTGAGGATAAGCGCCCAACGCCATGCCGCCAGGGAGGGCGGCCGCACCGGCGTAGCTAAGGGGATAACCGATGTTCGGCGCAGAGGGCAAGCCGGGAACCGGCGTCGCCCTGTGCCCCACACCGGACTGCGATGCCAACGGCGGGGGCGCAAGACATAATGCGGATTATACGCTGACAGCCGTTCTGGCTGGCCTAACCTGACGCCAGTGTCTTACGGCGCAGCGGCGTATAATCCCACCGCATTATGTTTAATGGTCGCTCGACCGGCAACCTAACCTATCGGTGCGACGGTGTTTAACGCCGGACGGGCGGCCATTGACCCCCGCCCACTCCGCTGCCGACTAAGGCAAGAGGTGCGCCAGGGACGGCGTGCCTGTTGCCTGTCACCTTACCCCAACGACCCGACAGAGAGCGAGCTAATGTCTACGGTAACGACTCACGATATTTCGAGCTGTATGTAGCACACGCATAATACGCACTATATTGGCATTCACGGTGTACACCATGATGAACGGCAAGCGGGGTGCAATAAGTTTGCGCTGGCGGGGCAGTTTCCCTGCTTGGACCCCAGCCAATGGCGTACCTTCTAATAATGTTGCCATGGCATCAAGCTTTTCATCTACCGAACCGGCAACCTCAACTCCCGCCTCTTGGCAAAGGTAGACATAGATAGCTTCTTTATCTGCCAGCGCTTCTTTTTCCCATTGCACCACTGCTGTCACAGTTTTCCTTGTATCGCAAGAAGTTTAAGTTTGTCCATTCGAGCACGCATTTCTTCATTACTCACGTATTCGCCTTGACCAGATTCATAACGTTCGAACGCGTCTTCTATTTGCTGCTCTAACCAGTACTCATGTGCATTGCTTTGGTGCTCCCGCTCATCTTCAGCAAGTTCTTCCGCACGTTGGCGCATCAGCTCTGTTAGACTCATTTTCTGTCTTTCTGCCGCCTGGGTCGCCAGACGCTTCGTCTCTTCATCTATTCGGAAGTGGATCGTGCTCATTTGGGTCCGCCATTGTGGTGTCATTCGTGGTGTCATTCGTGGTGTCATTGTACACATTGGCACCACTATTGTCAGCTTTTGTGGCTGTCCGGTAACACGCCGGTCTTATTTAGCGCTTGGACATCCTGCTCCTCTTGCGCCATCAGGTCGACCAGCAGCCCGATGTCGTCATCGTCGTCATCAGGCCGTTCGCGGTCTGTCTGCTCCGCCGGGTGGGTGCTGGCATGCACCGCTGACAACGCCTTGATGCTCACCTGCGTATACAGCGCCGTGGTCTCCAGGCTGGCGTGGCCCAGCATGGCCTGGATCCAGCGCACGTCCGCGCCGTTTTCCAGCATCTGCGTCGCCATCGCATGGCGGAACAGATGGCAACTGCCCCGTATCGCTATCCCTGAGTCTTTGATGTAGCACCCCACCGCATAGGTGATACCATTTGGGGTCAGCCCGGCTATGCCGTCCTGCGCCACGAACAGCGCCGTCACCTGCGCATTCACCAACAGTTGAGGCCGCACCTCGTACTGATAACGCAGTACCCAGCGCAGCGCCCGTTCACCGATGGGGATCACCCGGTCTTTTTTGCCCTTGCCCTGGCGCACGGTCACCGTTTTGCGTCGCCTATCCACGCTATACAGATCAAGACGGGCCACCTCACTGCGCCGCAGGCCGCTTGACCATAACAGTTCCATCAGCGTGCGGTCGCGTATGCCCTGTGTCGTGCTCAGGTCGGGCAAGCTTAACACCTGCTCCACGTCCTCCACGCTCAAGATATGCCGGGGTAAGTGCCTTTCCAGCTTCGGCAGCTCCAGGTCGGCGGCAGGATTGGCCAGCAACAGTCCTTGACGGGTCATCCAGCGGAACCACACCACCAACGGCTGCAACTGGCTGCGTTGGGTTCGTGAGCTTAACGGCTCACCGTTGCTTTTGCGGTACTGGTACAGGTGGCGCTGGTAACGCTCCAGGATCGGCCGGGTGACCTCCCGGCCATGATGCAGCCCGCGCTCGTTGGCCCACAGGATAAAGTGATACTGGTGATGGGTCTGGGTTTTCAGCGTGGTTTCTGACCCGTTGCGCTCACGCCGCCAGGCCACGAAGCGCAGCAGCAGAGCGTACAGGCTTTTCGGATCGTTAGCCGGGCCGACCGGTTGACGGTACACCTCATCCACGCTTAACAACGCGCCGGGGCGCGGTTTACGGTTAGCCATGCGTCACCTCCCGGTGTGCGCCGGTTGGCAGTGAGGCAGCAGTCGCGGCGTTTGTTTTTTCTTTTATTACTGTGTTTGGCGTTATCCCGACCGGTTGTATCACCAAGCCTGGCGTGGCGTGGTCTGACGGCTTATCTTTACCCGCCGACCGACCACCGACCACACCCCGACCGGACGCCGACCGCTTACCACCCGACCCCGACCGGTTCACATTGCCTGCCGTTTTTAACTGTCCGTTCTGATACTTTTCACCGTTGTCCGTCACTGCCGCCTCACCCTTGGGGGCAGCGCTGCACATGCCGTCATTGTTTTTTTCTTTTATTACTGTGTTTGCCGCTACCCCGACCGGTTGTGTCACCAAGCCCGGCGTGGCGTGGTCTGACGGCTTATCTTTACCCGCCGACCGGCCACCGACCGCACCCCGACCAGCTACCGACCGCTCAGCATCAGACCCCGACCGGTTCACATTGCCTGCCGTCGATGCCGACATTTCAGGTAACCCGGCTACGTCGAGCAGCCCACACAGATGGGGGCCGTCACGCTCGTCGCCGTCCCACAACAGGCTGTATTCGTAAGTCAGACCGCGCCGGAACAGCAGCAGGTATTCCATTTCCAGCAGCCGGGCGAGATGGATCTTTAACTGGGTGTCGCCCCACCCCAGCGCCGCCCGGACCTCGCGCCGGGTGAAGCGCAGCTCTTCCGCTTTCAACGCCTGGCGTTGCGCCTGTTCACCCACCCAGCCTTGTAACCCCACCAGTAACCGGCGCGTTTGCGGCGGCATCTCATCGAGCGTGCGACCCAGCACCTCGTGCGCCAGCCGGTTAGCCAGCGCGATATCCGCCGCCGTCACTTCGATGTATTCGATAACCTGCCCGCGGTGATTAACCCGTGTTATCTCCCGCTGGTACTGGTGCAGCAGCGTTATCGCCTGGATCAACGTCAGGTATTTCATATGGTCGCGTCGGGTGCGGGTTTTATCACTTAAGAACGTCAGTCGGTCGGCATACGGATTGACCACTTTTAACGGGCGCAGTAAGCGCTGGGCGTTTTGGTGTTGGGTGGTGAGATAGGCCTTTTCGCTTTCCCCTAGCAGTCCGGCCAGTGTCTGTTTATGGCGCTGCAACGCCTGGATGGCCTGGGTTTGTTCTCTGGACTCGTTCACCGTCAGCACCAGGCAGCGGTTGAGCAGCTCTTCGTCCACATCGATGGCGGTGGTGGTCAACATCAGCATCACCGGGCCTTTGACCCTATATTCACGCGTCACCAGTTCACCGCTTTGCTCGTTTTTGCCGGTGCTGGCGATGTTCAGTTCACCGTCCGATTGCAACAGTTTCAGTGCATAGGCCGCTTGCCTGACGCCCTCTTCTTCCGCTATCGCCAGGATCTTATGTTGCAGGCTGTTTTCGCCCAGGTAGTACAGGCTTTGCCCGGTCATCGCCGAGTATTGTACCCGTTCTTCCGGCGGCATCAGGCTCAGCACCGCGTCCATCAGGCTGCTTTTACCGGCGGCGCTGGAAGACTGGATCAACACCGCCAGCGGGTTGGCCAGCTTGCGGCTCACCGCCGCCAGATAGCCGGTCAGCAGATTGGTGTGTTCGCCCACCACCCCGCAGGCCGCCAGGTCAGTGGTGATACGCGACGCCAAGTCAGGCGAGGTCAGTAGCGCCAGCGCCGCGCGTTCATCCTCGGCCGAGAGTGTCACCGCGCCGCTCGCCACCTGCCCCGCCGCCAGGCGTATCTCGTCCTGTTTTTGTTCCAGCATCAGCAGCAGCCGACCACATTCACGTTTGATAACCGAGGTTTCACCGCCCAGCTCCACCGCCGCCAGGTTGATATACCCCTGACGCTGTTTGGCGTGGTACATATCCAGGCTATCGACGTGGAAGGCACCGGTGGTGTCGTCGCGCACCTGCACGTTGACTTTCATCACCTCGGCCACGCTATTTTTCTGCCAACCGCGCACCCGCCACACCCGAGGGCCGCAGCGCATCAGCAGTTCACCGTTGGCGCTCAGTTCACCGGCACTCACCTCCGATGCCGAAGACGCCGGTGCGCCCGCCGGGACGGCTAAAGAAGACACGCTAGTGGGCCGCGAAGCCTGCGGTGCCGGCTGAGCAGACACCGGTTTCACCGGGTCAGCCGCCAACCGGTCGGTGGTTGGCGCACCACCTGTTGCCGCCGGGGTCGTCGCGCTTTCATGGGCGAACACCACGTTCGGCCCGGCACCATCCCCCATCCACTGTGCCTGTTGCAACGCCAGCCCGAGGGCGTTTTCCGGGTTGCCACTGTTCAGCGCATACGCATTCGCATCCTGACCGGGAAGGAAGCGCACCCGCCAGGCGTCGATGCCTGCGGCCAGTAACTGCGCCGCCACCGAGGCCGCGCCCCGATCCCCGGCCTCGTCGCGATCGAAGGCGATCAGCACCCGGTTGACCCCGTGATAACGCAGCGCCGCCAGATGATCGGCGGTAAAACCGTTGGCGCCATAGGCAGCGATCACCTGGCGATACCCCGCGCACCAGAAGGTCATGGCGTCGATCAGCGCTTCGCACAGGATGATCTCCGATGAGGCAGCTAATGCCGCTTCGTTCCACACCCCGCCCAGCGGTGAGGGCAGGTATAAGTGTTTGGGTGAGCCTTTGAGGATCTTATAGTCCGCCTGGGTGCGCCGACCGTACAGCTGCAACACCCGCCCACGCTGCGCCACATTCGCGCTCTGCTCCCACCCCACCACCGGCACCACCACGCAGCCACGGAAGTGATCTTGTTTGGTGGTCGCGCGCAGCACCCCTAACCCGGCTAACCTGGCGCGCAGCAGTTTGCCTTGTTTGCTGTCCGGCGAGGGCAGCAGGCCGCTTTCTCCCGAGACACCATGGCTGCCCGCATAGCCCAAGCGGAAGTGGGTGATCAGCTCCGGATGGGTCAGGCCACGCTGTACCAACCACGCTTTTGCTTCTGATGAGTCCAGCAACTGACGATGATAAAAGTCGATCACCTGATTAAGCAGCGCCTGGCCGTCATCATCCAGATCGGCCAGTGTGGCGCGGACCGGCGCAGACGCCTCGACACCAGGGCGGACGGTTAAAGAAGAGGTTGATGGCGCACCTTCACCCGTAAGCTGTCCACGCAGGAAGGCCATTGCCGCCGGTAGCCCCTGCTGGTTGGTGTTCATTTGCCAGTCGATAACCGATCCCGCCGCCCCGCAGCCGAAGCAGTGGTAGAGGTTTTTCGCTGGGGTGATCACCATGGACGGGGTTTTTTCAGTATGGAACGGGCATAAGCAGGCGTAGCTGTCGGTGCCGCGTTTTTTGAACTTATGGCCCTGGGATTGGGCCAGCGCCAACAGCGATACGGTCCTCTTCACTTCATCCAGTTGGTGCTTGGGGATGCGAGTCATATCTCGATTCCTTAAAAACCTGTCAATACCCTTTTGAGGTTTTTATTAAATACCTTATACTGTGTACGTGTCAACCACTATCAGCGAGGGAGGTTACAGTATGGTGACATCCACTTTATGGTTCTTACCGATGCATTTTCCCGCTCGATTGATACAACTGCGTAAAGCGGCTGACCTGACACAACAGGCCCTGGCCGATGGCGCGGCTATTCATGTCAACCAGATACGCCGCTACGAGGCAGGGTCTGCGCAACCCACCTTAGACGCCCTCATCCGACTGGCAAAAGTGTTGCATGTGTCGTTGGATGGATTGGTGTTTGATGAACATGAACGCGGCCCGTCTGATGATTTAGCCTTACAGTTTGAGGCTGTTAGCGGGATGCCGGAGGAAGAACGCCGGATTATCCGGGCGTTATTGGACGCAATGATCTTAAAGTATCAGGCTAAACAGATCACTGAACGCGGCTGAGGCGGGGGGCAACCCGCAACAACCGCTCACCACAAGCAACTAAAGAGGTAGTTACTATGGCTAAGCACGATTCTACGTCAGAAACAGGTATTTCCAAAACACAGCGCCGGTTAAAAGTGGGTTATATCAGCATCAGGCACCAGACACGGGCGACCAAAATGCTGACCTACTACAGCCGTAGCCCCAGTTTGCACCTCAAGGGCAACTGGTTGATCGAGGCGGGGTTTGCTACCGATCAACCGGTGCAGGTGACGGTGGAGCCGGGAGTATTGATTATCCATGCGGTGGCGGATAAGTGACCGGCGGTTAAGGTACAATCCCGGCTCAAGGGCCGGGATAAATAACTCTTAGATATTAGGCGTTAAAAAACATCTTGATTTTATCTTTTTTTATAATTTTTTCGTATCCATAACCAATTCAACAGTGCGGTACCTCCTCCTACAGTGACCCCGATAAAAACAGCCTCTTTAAAATTGCTAATCGTGTAATTAATTGATGAGTGATTAGCAATAGCTAAATAGGCCTTCATGCATAGGGTGAAACCCATATGAAATATAAATATAAAAAAAGAACCTAAAGCGAATACAGAAATTATCGAGCGAATCATTTAATACGATCCTTAATTTCTTCCTGTGCTAAATCACCTGCAATTTCATTACCGACCGAGCCAGTAACGCTGCCCCAAATACCTGGCCATGGGTTGACTGTAGCAGGTGCCGCTATTGTTGGATGCTTCAAACTAAACCGCTCTTTAAAGCCGTTTGACCAAGGATTAAGCTGTTTATCTGCATTTTTCAATACAACCCCGCCGCCATAATAACCGAACGACGAACCCGCAGCGGCCCCAGCCATTGGTGCTAGGGGATCTTTACCATCTACCCAGCTTGACAATCCCGCCCCAGCCGTATTAACCGATACAGTGCCCCCATATTTCATCCCCGGCGTCACACCGCCGGTTAATATGGATGTTCCAAAACTGGCATAACTAAAATCTTCTTCGGGATCTTGATAGATTTTATACCCTTGCATCAGCGCATTTGCGCCACCGCTGGTTCCCATGCCGATCACTCGGCTAGCTGCCGTGGCTCCGCCGACCCATTTAGCGACGTAAGGTGTGGCACTTTTACTAAGCACGGGCAATGCCAGTGTGATGGTCGCTATTGCCGCGCGGGGGATATTATTGCTACGTTGCAGCACATCGTAGTTATCAATTATCGGCGAAAGCTGCTCAATGCTGTATTGCGCTAAGGATCGGCAGTGAGCATCGCAGTTCGGTGATTGCACCAGTCTAATCAGATCATCCTGCTGCTGCGTTAGGTAGACTTTCGAGATCTTCGTTTCCAGCGCTTTCTGCTGCTGGACCGCATCCACTTGACTGGCCGCCTCAACTAACTGGGTTCGTGCTTCGTCCGTCGAGGCTTCTTCGTATTTTTGGAGCCAGTCCGGGATCTGTTTTGAACTCAGGAAGTTATTCTCTACA
>NZ_JAYGJO010000055.1:0-9342 GCF_035013185.1 Acerihabitans sp. TG2 | reverse complement strand
CAACCAAACCCACGCTCGCCCGCAACTGACGGCAACCAACGTATAAAGCAGGTTGGCCAAAACGACACCAGACTGGCCGGGGAGCGCACCGTGGGGGTCGAATTGGCCGTGGTGTTCCCGGCCAACCGAGCGCCCCCTGGTACGCTAGACCGGCCACCCCCCGGAGCCTGACGCCAGCCGAGCACCCGAGCCCACATCGGTACGCTAGACCGGCCACCCTACAGCGCCTGACGCCAGCCGCACAACCTCATAAAAAACCTACCGATTCTCAAGATTATTAGCTATCTTAACGTAAATAAATCAGACAAAAAGGAGAAAGATCATGCATCTCACCGTCACGCCAACGCCTAGCGAGAAAGATATTGAGGATATACGACAGCCGCTATTCAAATTCAATCGCCAACATATCGGTAGCATCGATCGGATACCGCTAGCAGTATTTACCTTTAATGATATAGGCAGCAAAGTAGCCGGATTGGTGGGTAGCACCTTCGGTAATTGGCTCAATATCGACTACCTATGGGTTGCCGACCAATTACGCGGCGAAGGCATGGGCAGCAAACTGATGCACGCAGCAGAACGGGAAGCCAGAGCCCGCGGTTGCCTCTATGCACGGGTAGATACATTGAGTTTCCAAGCCCGGCCATTCTATGAAAAACAGGGTTATCAGGTACAGATGACACTAAATCAAATTCCTGAGCATCATCAATGGTACTTCCTAACCAAAGTGCTGCAATCTGGCGGATTGAGTGAAGTGAATTAAGGTACGATAAAATGAACCACGGTCAATGCAGACTCCCACCTGCAAGACATTATTCCGAAGCGACGGCAACTTGCTGAATAGTGCCAATACGAGTGAGGAATAGTCATACGCACCGGATGCTTATCGTTTTAACACCGCGAAAGAAAACAGTATGCATTCCAATTGGTTGGCTGATGATATTCTGGCTGCAAATCCGCAACGCCAACGCGTTTTTACCACACCACTTTATGCTAAATTACTCGTATTCCCCTAACCCCTCCCTCGAGGCACCATGATGACTCCGCTAAGCCGCACGACCCGGGAAATGAAGATCAGCAATGTAGTACTGGTCACTAACGCATTAAAATCACTGGGTTCGGCGACAAAGTCTGAACTGGCTGAAGAAACAGGGTTGAGTATCGCCACCTGTGGAACGGTGCTCAATGAACTAAGACTGCGCCGTGAAGTCCTGACTTTGGAGCTGGAAGTCTCTCGCGTCGGACGGCCTGCGCAGCGTTATGCCTATAATCCTGATTACCTCTCGGTACTGAGCCTGTATGCGCAGGGCAGTGATAAGGCGGCGCAGATTATTTGGTCGGTGAATTCGGCGACGAGTGGGTGTCTGGCGCAGGGAGACGTTCATTTTTTGCCGCTAACGCTCGATACGTTTTATCTGCGGATCGCCAGCCTGCTGGAGGAATATCCCAGAATTAAAGCGTTGGGGATCGGACTGCCGGGTGTAGTGGTCAATGGGACGGTTGCTACCTGTGATATCAGCGCGTTTGCCGGTGTCGCGCTAGAGCAACAACTGCAGGAGCAGTTCGGCGTTTACGCGCAGGTAGATAATGATATGAATTATACCGCGTATGGTTTTTATCGCAGCAGTTGTAGCGGAGTCACAGCGCCTGTGGCATATATTTTTAAACCGGATGTTCCCTGTCTAGGCTGTGGAATGGTGATAAACGGCCAAATATTGCACGGTGCCAGCCAGTTTGCCGGGGAAGTATCAAATCTACCGTTTAAAGATATGGATAAGCTGCCGGTTGTCGATGAAATGGCGAAAGTGATCGTCTCGCTTGCTGCCATCATCAACCCGGCGACCATTGCGCTTTCAGGCCCGAAAATCAGTGAAACACTGCTCCCCCAGTTGCTTGAGCGCTGCCATCAGTATATTCCTACACAACATATGCCCATGTTGATCTACCGTCCTTCAATGCGTCAGGATTATCTGCAAGGCATCACCGAACTGACCTTAAACAACTACAACCATCACGTCGCTTTCGGCGTTTAACGCGTCGCACACATTGACTTTCGTTAGCTCACACCAATATACTCAGTACTTATTAAATGTCTTTTAATAAGTACTTTTTCTTAGCTGGAGAATGCCTTGTCACTGTCATCTGAAATTGAAAATACGCCTGCTGGCAAGGGTGCCCCGGCCAAGCGGGTTGCCACGCGGACAATATTTTTTGTCACCGGTATGGCGGTGGGTTTGTGGGGCATTCTGGTTCCTTACGCACAGTTGCGTACACATTCTGAAGCGGGCACGCTGGGGCTGTTGTTGTTGTGTCTCGGCGCAGGCTCATTGCTCTCGATGCTGGGTTCGGGAAAATTCATCGGCCGCTTTGGTTGCCGTAGTGTGATCATCACTGCGGTGTTGATGTATTGCCTGATGTTGCCGCTGCTGGCGACGTTCAGCGAGATATGGTTACTGGCGCTAAGCCTGTTTATTTTCGGGATGGGCATTGGGCTGGCAGATGTTGCGGTCAACGTGCAGGGGGCCATCGTGGAGCAGGCGGCGGGTAAAGCGCTGATGTCCGGTTTTCACTGTCTATGGAGCGTCGGCGGGATTGCCGGCGCCGGTGGTGGCGCATTACTGTTGAGCTCAGGCGTTACGCCGCAGGGCAGCACATTCTACGCTGTTTCGCTGGTTATCTTAGGGACAGCATATTCATTCCGTGGCCTATTGCCGTTCGGCGCTCATGAAGAGGAAAATACGGAAGGCAAACCGAAGGCCAGACCAAATTTCCGTCTGATATTGATGGCGGTTATGGCGATGATCTGTTTTATGGCCGAAGGCGCAGTGCTCGACTGGAGTGGCGTATTTCTGACCCGTGAGCACGGGCTGGCGTTGGAACATGCGGGCTGGGGTTTAGCCGTATTTGCCGTTGCCATGTCGCTAATGCGTCTCACTGGTGATGCCATTATCAGCGCGCTCGGGCGTAAGCGGGTGCTGTTGGCCGGTGGCATTCTGGGGGCGGCCGGTTATCTGATGGTGGTACTGTTACCCGGTTTCATCCTACCGATATGTGGTTTTGCACTGGTCGGAATGGGTGTGGCAAATATCGCGCCAGTGCTGATCACCCTTGCCGGTCAGGAGAAAGTGATGCCGGTGAACATGTCGGTCGCAATGGTTGCCACGCTCGGTTACCTCGGCATACTCGGTGGCCCGGCGCTAATTGGTTTTATCGCGCATTTCTCCAGCTTGTACATTGGCTTCTCCATCGTCGCGGCGGCACTCCTGATCATTACGTTCGGTGCCTATAAGTTAAAATATTAATTGTTTTTACATAACCGATTAGGGGCGCATTTTTCGGTGCGTCCACTCGTGGGGTTCTGAGTGCGGTATGGCTGGGTTGTGGGTATTCTTTATTGAATTATAAAAAATAATCTTCATTGGTTGTATATATGCTGATCTTAAAATAAATAAACGTGGGGTTAATTATAAGGAGGGGCGTGGTGGACTTAACAAAATAATCGGTTCAGGTGTTGATTTAACGGATGAAAGTGTTGATGGTGTTATAATAAATGTAATAAACAACAACGATGAAATTTATACTTTGGACTTTATTAATGGCAAAAAAAGCTTTCAAGCTTTTTATAAATTATGAACACTATATATATCAATCCTATAAAGCTAAAGAGGGTTTTGGGTAAAAAGCGTATGATCCTGTTATGTAAAAATAAAACCGGTAGTGTGAACGCTATGTCGGAAAAAAGTGAGTTGTGATACTTAATAAACAACCTCTTGAAGTGGAATTTAAAAGTATAGACAAATTAAATGATGAAATATTTTTGAATAACACTACCCCAGAAAAAATAGACAACATAAAAAATCAACGATCCTCCCTTTTGAGATCGCCTAAGATCAGGCCTATTTTTATGCTGCTTCTTCTAATTAATTGAAATCCTACCTTACAAATAAACACGATCACTTTATTATATAAGAATAAGACACAAAAGTGATGCTGTATTAGATACCTTAATGAAAAAAAGGAAATGATGGGAATATGAAGTGCGCTGATTTATTGTTGTAGAGCGTGTTTATAAACAGTGAAGATAATGCGGCGCTAAATAGGCGTGCTAAATAGTCGATCCCTTTGATGGAGCTCAACCCGGTTTGTGCGATCTGATCAATTGCTAAATACCACCAACCGGACGGAGTTATGCCGATCATCGCACCTATAACCCCGAAGGCTCAGATACTGAGTCGGTTAGCCTCTTGGCAACTGCATTGCGCAACCGAACATTTACCTATAAACAGCGACAGATGTCCCTTACTGGCATCCGGTGAAATCAGGTAGAATACGCGCATGATGATTTAAGACAGGCTAACGATGATGATGGACGGTATGCCGGTAAAACAGTTGAATACCTTTGCGATCGATACCACCGCCCAGCAGATTGCCACTGCGCACAATGATGATGAACTCATGGCAATATGGCAGTCGGCTAAAAAACGATCACAAGCAATACTTCTGTTGGGTAGCGGCAGTAATGTCCTGTTCATAGACCATTTTACCGGTACCGTTGTGCTAAACCGTATTAATGGTATCGACGTCCAAGAGGATAAAGAGGCCTGGCATCTACACGTCGGTGCCGGTGAAGACTGGCATAACCTGGTTTGTTTTGCGTTGGAGCGGGAAATGCCGGGCCTGGAAAATCTTGCCCTTATCCCCGGTCGTGTCGGCTCGGCTCCCATCCAAAATATTGGTGCCTATGGTGTCGAAGTGAAAACCGTATGCGAATATGTCGATCTGATTGATATGAACAACGGCAAAAAAATACGTCTTTCCAAAGATGAATGCCGCTTCGGTTATCGGGATAGCATATTTAAACATCACTATCGCGACAGCTACGCGATCGTGGCCGTCGGTCTTATCCTGGCCAAAAACTGGCAGCCGGTGCTCTCCTATGGTGACTTAAGACATCTTGACCGAGAGACGGTCACGCCAAGGCAAGTGTTCGATACCGTCTGCTCAATGCGACGGGATAAACTGCCCGATCCAAATATTACGGGTAATGCCGGCAGTTTTTTTAAAAATCCGGTGGTCGGTGCCGACATTGCCGCAGATATACTGCTTCACCACCCCCAAGCGCCGCATTATCCGCAATCCGACGGTCGGATAAAACTGGCTGCGGGATGGCTCATCGATCAGTGTAACTTGAAAGGTTATCGCCATGGCGGCGCAGCGGTGCATGAGAAGCAGGCGCTGGTATTAGTCAATCAAGGGCATGCCACAGGGGACGATATCGTCGCCCTGGCGCGCCATGTACGCCAATCTGTTGCGCAGCGGTTTAACGTGTGGCTAGAGCCGGAGGTGCGCTTTATTGGGGCTGACGGCGAAGTGGATGCGGTAGGGGTATTGTCATGAAAGCGATTACTACCCCATTAACGTTGATCAGCTTGCTGGCCGACGGGGAGTTTCACTCAGGAGAGCAGTTTGGCGAGGCTTTAGGCATGAGCCGCGCGGCAATCAATAAACATATTCAAACCCTAAGGGAATGGGGGATAGATGTCTTTACCGTACCGGGCAAAGGATACCGCCTGAACGCGCCGCTAAATCTACTCGACGAAAAAAAAATTCTGCCCCATCTACCCGGAAAACACATCGCCGTGATACCGGTTATTGATTCAACCAACCAGTATCTGGTTGAGCGCATTGGTAGTTTGGCATCCGGTGATGCCTGTGTGGCGGAGTATCAGTCTCAAGGGCGTGGTCGAAGGGGCCGACAATGGATCTCGCCCTTTGGCGCCAATCTTTACCTATCGATCTATTGGCGTCTGGAACAAGGGCCAGCGGCGGCCATTGGGTTAAGTCTGGTCATTGGCATTGTGATGGCGGAAGTGCTTCAAAGTCTAGGGGCGCGGGATGTAAGGGTAAAATGGCCCAATGATTTGTATCTCAATGACCGCAAATTGGCGGGTATTCTCGTTGAGATCAGCGGCAAAGCAGGGGATTCAGCGCATTTGGTGATGGGTATTGGTATTAATCTGACCATGAGTGAATCCGCTAACCAGAAGATTAACCAAGGGTGGATCAACTTACAGCAAGCCGGTATTGCTATTGATCGCAATATACTGGCAGCAACGCTGGTTAACCGACTTAGAGACGCGTTGCCGCAATTCGAAAGCGAAGGATTTGCCCCCTTCCAAAAACGCTGGAAAGTACTGGATAATTATTATAACCGCCCCGTCAAGTTGTTGATAGGCGAGCGGGAAATTCATGGCATAGCTCGGGGTATCGACGCTCAAGGGGCGCTTCTGCTGGAACAGGATAAGGAAGTGAAACCCTATCTTGGCGGCGAGATCTCGCTACGTGGGCGGTAACACCCTTGATGATTGGGCAAAATATATCATGCCTTTGGGTACTATTTTCTTAACCGAATATTATCTACTGCGTGATTGGCACTTTTGGTCAGGATAAGGCTCGCCCGTTCTCGGGTCGGCAGAATATTTTGCTTAAGGTTTAATCCGTTGATTTCGACCCAAAGCTGAGAGGCTATTCTCACAGCGTCCTGTTCCGGTAATTTGGCATAGTTATGGAAATAAGAGTCCGGATTGGAAAATGCCCCTTGCCGAAATTTTAGGAATCTATTGATATACCAGCTTTTTAACAGATCTTCCGGCGCATCGACATAGATAGAAAAATCAACAAAATCTGAAACAAACACATGGTGCGAACCGTGCTGATAATCCATTCCGCTCTGTAATACGTTTAAGCCTTCGAGAATAAGAATGTCAGGCTGTGAAATGACTTTACTGTCATCATGAACAATATCGTATATCAGATGGGAATAGACTGGCGCGACAACTTTACTCGCCCCGGATTTTACCTCGGATACAAAATTAACCAGGCTGCGCATGTCATAGGATTCAGGGAAGCCCTTCTTCGTCATCAACGCCCGCTCTTTTAGCACGCTATTGGGATAAAGAAATCCATCGGTGGTCACTAACTCAACCGAACGATGCTCAGGCCACCGGCTCAGTAACGCTTGTAATACGCGGGCAGTGGTACTTTTGCCCACCGCAACACTGCCGGCGATGCCAATCACATACGGAATACGCTCACTATTGGTGCCCAGAAACTGCTCCAAAACGGCTTGGCGTCTTAGATTGGAACTGATATAAAAATTAATTAAGCGCGACAATGGCAAATAAATTTCCGTGACTTCATCCAACGAGAGATCTTCGTTGATCCCTTTGAGTTTAATGATCTCTTCCTGCGTCAACGTTAGCGGTACCGTATCACGCAAAGCGGCCCATTGCTTCCGGTTGAACTGAAGGTAGGGGGTAGTCAGTGATTGATCACGATTTATCATAAGCTTAGCCAGCCTGTTGCGCAGGTCCAATCGGGGCAGCTGAGCCCACCCGGAACGAAAACAAGCTGCATAGTATAGACAGCTTCGTTAATATCGTAGAGTGTTTTTTCTGCTGGGCATCGGGAATGCTGACCATCAAGAATAAGGACGGGGTTCAAGCCGACGGTTAATCGGGCTGATACCCCGGGCTTTGGCGATTAGCTGGCAATCGCGTTATATTGCTGGTTAACCGCAAATAAGCGTTTGTAATATATCACGGTGGGGTGGTAATACCCGTCGGGAGTGCAGGCGTAGTCAGGTATTTCACCCAGGCAACGGTACCCTAGCGTACGATAAAACGCTTCTGCAAGGGAGCCGGACTGAGTATCCAGATAGAGCAAGCCACGTTGCCGATCGCGCGCGACGTTCTCCAGAACTGCCATAAGTGATTTGCCGATGCCTTGCCGTCGAGCTTGGCTGTGTACCAATAGTTTTTGGATTTCAGCTCGGTTTTGCCCATTCGGTTTTATGCATAAATCCAACTGGATGCTTCCGACAATGCCCCGTTGATCGCGGGCAATCCATAACAAAAGATGATTTTTTGCCATCGCAGTGCGTAGATTATGAATATAATTTTGCGCCTCGTCTCGCGTGAGAGTATCGGTATATCCCACTGAGGCCCCTTGGGTTACGGCGTCGATCAATAGCTCTGCAAGGTCGTTACGGTACACAGGAAGGGTTGCGGCATTAAGTTGTACAATCTTCATACTGTCATCCTCCAGACGGTGATACCACAGGAACTATGCTCTAAATGGAAGCAAGATACATGCCATGTTCTTTCAGAAAACCGCGATCAAAAACCGTTTGAATAAACCCTACTTAGGTCGTATTAGCGCGAAAAAATGGACAACTCCGGCGGGTGGCACGTGGGCATTTGCATTATATTGGTGCAGTTGGGTATCATCGCGCCGCATCCAAAAGGGCGTGATGACTAGGGTGTCGGTGTCGGGTTGGGAAGGGGCATCAAGGCTGAATAATAGTCAAAATTGTGAAACATTTTCAAAAATCGGGTGTTTTCTGAGCGAAAGTGCAGTTTACGCAATTTTTTTGTTGCATAGGTCGCCCGCTCTACCTAGAATGCGCTGCACTTGATGCCGGCATAGCTCAGTTGGTAGAGCAACTGACTTGTAATCAGTAGGTCGAGGGTTCGACTCCTTCTGCCGGCACCAAAATAATCAGGTGGGGTTCCCGAGCGGCCAAAGGGAGCAGACTGTAAATCTGCCGTCACTGACTTCGAAGGTTCGAATCCTTCCCCCACCACCAAATTCGTCTCTGGCAACGGAGATAATCCTTACTGCAAAGTCACATTGTGCAATAAGGGGAAGGTTGAGAACCTTCGACAAGGTTCGAGTCGAGCAACGCGAGACAACGTCGCTTGCGACGGCCCGAAGGGTGAGGAACGAAGTGACGAATAATCCTTCCCCCACCACCAAATTCGTCTCTGGCAACGGAGATAATCTTGAGTGTGATAAATCGTTGCACACTGAAGAAGAAGGTGAGAACCTTCGATCAAGACTCGGAACCAACGGGTCTTTCAACAATCTACAGAAATATCAGGTAGCCGAGTTCAAAGATGCGGGCATCGTATAATGGCTATTACCTCAGCCTTCCAAGCTGATGACGTGGGTTCGATCCCCACTGCCCGCTCCAAATGTGCTGATATAGCTCAGTTGGTAGAGCGCACCCTTGGTAAGGGTGAGGTCGGCAGTTCGAATCTGCCTATCAGCACCACTTTCTAGTCTCCCTCCTGATTCACTTTCTGTTAGAAATAAATTTATCAGGTTTCAGCCTGGTTAATGTGGTGATAACACCGGTTTATTCGTGTCTTAGAGGGACAATCGATGTCTAAAGAAAAGTTTCAACGTACAAAACCACACGTTAACGTCGGTACTATCGGCCACGTTGACCATGGTAAAACTACCCTGACTGCCGCTATCACCAGCGTTCTGGCTAAAGCC
>NZ_JAYGJO010000054.1:0-10002 GCF_035013185.1 Acerihabitans sp. TG2 | reverse complement strand
GTCCACTCCTGGCACGAGACAGCCGGACGTGGACGCATAGTCCGCTATGAGCGAAAAGCAGCCCCTAAAAAGCGTCATAAATATCCGCTGATTTCGGTATTTCATCAATTAAGAGATGAGAAATAGTGTGTTGGCGATTTACCCAGCGCCTTCCTGAACATCGTGATAAACGCGCTGACCGAATCATATCCCAGCGTACCGGCTACGCTTTGCACGGATTTACCTTCAGCCAGATGGTTCAGGGCAATCATCAAATGCAGTTGCTGACGCCAGCGGCCAAAGCTCATTCCTGTTGCATTTTTTACCAGTCTGGCCAGAGAACGTTCGCTGATTGCAAGGCGGAGAGCCCACTGCTTTAAAGTCCTCCGATCGTCGGGATTCTTAAAGAGCGCATCAGCCATCTGACGGATTTTAGGATGCCCGGATACAGGCAAATGGAGCGCTTCAACAGGCGCATCAGGAATATGTTCCAGCAGCACAGCTGCAAGTCTGGCAGTTTTACTGTCAGGAGAATAAGCGGGGTCCTGCTCCGCCAGAAACAGAACAAGTTCGCGGACAAGAGGGGTAATGGCAAGGGTACAGCATTTTACCGGCATCGCTGCTGCACTTGGCTCGATAAAAAGAAAGCAGGTATCGGCATTTTGCGTGACCCGGCAACTGTGGGGGATTTCACCCGGGACCCAGACCGCATGCCCTGGCGGAACCAGCAACAGTGCATCCTGAACCTCGCAACTGACTGCACCCCGTAAAGAGAGAATAAGTTGTCCCTTGCGATGTGCGTGCGGACTCAGCCCGGCATACTCGCCTGTCGATGACACATGCAGGGCGACAGCGGCCTGAGTGAAAGCATCAGCATCAAACTCTTCAGGTGACGACACAGTTTTTTTACTGGTTGGCATAATTTAGCTATATATTGTCAGGTTATCTATATTATGTAACTCATGCGTACTTTAAAGTCTTTCTTTTTTCCAGAGAAAGCAAAATTTATGTCACACACTTCGAACAAGTGGTCTTCAATCCTACTTGTGACCGGTATCCTTTTTATTGCCATTAACCTGCGTGTTCCCTTTACCGCTATCGCACCGGTTTTAGAGTCCATTCGCAATGAATTTGGGCTGAGTATCACTGCCGTAGGGTTTCTTAACTCGCTGCCCTTACTGGCCTTTGCAGCCTTTTCTCCCCTGAGCGCATCCATCTCCCGGCAGTTCGGTCTGGAACGCACCCTTTTTGGTGCTCTGGCAGTGATTTCCGCAGGCATCCTGCTTCGCTCCACAGGCAGTGTTTGGGCACTGTATGGTGGAACAATATTGATAGGTATGGGGATTGCCCTGGGCAATGTCCTGCTGCCTGGCCTTATCAAACGTGACTTTTCCGGAAAAGTGGCCTCCGTGACGGGGGCTTACTCCATCACGATGGGAGCCGCTGGCGCAATTGGCTCTGCCATTGTCATTCCTCTGTCGCAAAGCTGGGGCTGGAACATCGCGTTGGCCATGCTGGTTATTGCACCGCTGCTTGCGCTGGTTTTATGGCTGCCCCAGCTGAAAAAAAAGCATCAGCTGCCAGCATCGGGTGAGAAAAAGGCGGCGACCGTCGCGATCTGGCGCTCACCTCTGGCATGGCAGGTCACGTTATTTATGGGCCTGAATGCGATGCCGTTTTATGTTGCGGTGGGCTGGCTGCCAGCCATTCTAACGGACACTGGTATCTCCACAGCCAAAGCAGGTGAGATTCACGGCATGCTTCAGCTGACCACCGCGATTCCCGGCTTAATTCTGGCGGCCACATTGCGTCGTCTCAAGGATCAGAAATTAGCCGCTGCTGGCGTCAGCCTTTTAACGGCTGTGTCCTTTATCGGCATCCTGTACTTGCCTAATCTGGCTATGCTGTGGGCCGCTCTTATCGGCTTCGGCTCGGGTGCCAGTATGATGCTGGGTCTGACCTTTATCGGGCTACGTACCAAAAATGCCGGCGACGCCGCAGCGCTGTCGGGCATGGCGCAGAGTGTGGGTTACCTGATGGCGGCAATGGGCCCGCTGCTTCTGGGCAAAGTTCAGGAGTTATCCGGAGGCTGGACGGTGCCGTTACTGATGACAGCAGCGATAGCGGTCGCTGGTGCCTGCACCGGAATGGCTGCCGGACGTAACGTACATCTGGAGCCTGCACAGCAGCCAGGCTGAATTCGCATACGCATCAGGGGAACGATTTGTTCTCCTGATGTGTATGCTTTCAATTGACGTTTTAAGCGCTTTTCATCCTGCTTTAGCCGATCTGTGATGCAGAAGAATTCATCTCTCCTGCGCCATCCCTGAAAAGCCCGGCGATCCATTCCGCAAAAGCGCGCATGGCGGGAGAAAGAAAGCGCTGATGCGGATAGAGCATCGTTACCGGCACTGATGGCGGCTGCCAGTCCGCCAGAACCTCGATCAGCTTTCCGTGCTGAAGATTCTCAGAGATAATATTCTCCGCAAGCTGTGCCAGCCCAAAACCTTCAAGGCACATTTTTATATAGAGCCCCGTTTCGTTCACGGCGGCATATCCCTTCACCGGGACGGAGATCGTCTCCGTGCCTCGCACAAAATGCAGTTCATTGGTCCGTCTGGCCGAGCCGGGAAAGTAATGGATCGCCCGATGGTGCGACAACGCTTCAGGAGTCTCAGGGACACCGTACTCTCTGAGATAGTCCGGAGAGGCGCAGGTCACCCAGCGAAACCGGCCAAGTGGACGGGCAACCAGCGTGGAGTCCGTTAATTCCCCGGTTCTGATGACGCAATCCACGCCCTCCTGAACGAGATCGACCTGCCGGTCGCTGACGCCAATCATCAGGTAAATATCCGGATAGAGCCGGTAAAAATCTTTCAGGTTTGGCATGACGATGAAATGGGCGATCCCACCGGGCATATCAACCCGCAGCCGCCCCTGAGGTCGCCTGACTGAATCCGTCAGGCTGGATTCAGTGTGTTCAATTAACGACAGGATTTCCCGGCACTGCGCAAGATACTGCAGGCCTTCAGGGGTGAGACTGACCCGCCTCGTCGTCCGGTTAAGCAGACGCACCTGCAGGTATTTCTCCAGATTTTTAATCGTGCTGGTGACGGTGGAAGAGGGCAGTGACAGTGTCTCTGCCGCGCGCACAAAACTTCCGGCTTCAGCGACCCGTGTAAAAACCTGCATAGCCTGAATCCGATCCATTGTCCTTCTCCCGGGCAAAGAGTGAGCCTGATTATTCGTAAATTATGAATTATGAAAACGTTTTAAGCATCTTTTTCAGATTAATAAGGTGATGTATTGTTTATTCATTAATCAGGAAAGAGGCAACTTTAATGACCGATTACATCCGAAATATTGTTAACAATCAGACTGTAACGCCACTGGCGACGTTGATTCGTGGCGCGACGATACTGAGCATGGATGAGCGCGTCGGTAACATTGAACGCGGTGATATTCTCATCAACGGTTCAACTATTACCGCCGTGGGCCAGAACCTGGAAGCGCCAGGCGCCCATGTCATCGATGCCACCAACATGATCGCTATGCCGGGGATGGTCGATTCTCATCGTCACGCATGGGAAGGACAGCTGCGCCGCATTAACCCTAATGCCACCTGTCTGGACGACTACAGCAACGCCACGCACTTCTCGTTCGCTAAATATTACCGGCCTGCCGATATCTATGTCGGTAACCTGCTGACGGCGCTGGGCGCTATTGACGCGGGTATCACCACCATGATTGATAATTCGCACAACAGCCGCACCGCAGCGCATTCGGATGCCGCCGTCGAGGCCCTGCTTGATAGCGGCATTCGCGCCATCCATGCTTCCGGCGCACCGGTAGCAGGCGAATGGGATAAAGCGCACTGGCCGGGTAACTGGCAGCGCCTGCAGGAAAAGTATTTCACGAACAACCCTGAAAGCCGGGTGTCTCTTGCCGTCATGGCCCAACTGGAGCCAGATTTGTGGGCCGAGGCCCGCAGGCTGGGACTGTCGATCGTGACTGAGTTCTTTGGTGCTGAGATGGGGTCTGAACTTGAGTCACTGCATCAGCAGGGGCTGCTGGGTCCGGACAATATTTTCAATCACTGCACAGCGTTGCCTGACGAGGGATGGGAAATTCTGCGGGAAGCCGGTGTCCGGGTGAACGTTTGCCCGCGCTCAGATTCGCACTATGGCATCGAAAGCGGGATGTTCGCCATTGAGGCCGCGCAGCGTCATGGCATCAACCCTGGCCTGAGCGTTGACAATGAAACCTCATACAGCACCGACATGTTTATGGAGATGCGCGTGGCCTTTTACCTGCAGCGGGTGATGGGCATGCATCAGCAGCAGTGCTGCGATTCCGAATATGCGCTGAAAACGCTCCCGGCGGCGCAACTCCTTAAAGCAGCGACTCTCGATGGCGCGGCCTGTGCAGGGCTGCAGGACAAAGTGGGTAGTCTGACGCCGGGCAAACAGGCTGACCTGGTGCTGATCAACGCCAGTGATATCAACCTTTACCCGTCAGGAAATGCCTTTGGCACGGTGGTACATGCCGCAGAGCGCAGCAACATCGACACCGTCATGATCGGCGGACGCATCGTTAAACAGAACGGCAGGGTGCTGGGCGTAGACAGAGAACGACTGCATGCAGCGATTGATGAGTCGCGTGAGCACCTGTTTGCCGCCTCTGGCTACCAGCCTGACATGTTTGCTGACACCTTCCTGCCGCTGGATCAGGCAGATTGACCGGGATGAAAAGCATGAGCATGATCTATTACGTAATCGCTTTTGCCGCAGGTCTCGGTATCACCCTGCAGACGACCCTGAACAGCCAACTGGCGCGAGGACTGGGCGGCGACCCGGTCACCGCTGCCCTGTTTTCCTTTACGGCCGGTGCGTTCAGTCTGGGGATTTACTCGCTGCTGCGGGGTGGATTGATGACATCGTTAGCGGCTATACCGTCGCAACCACCTTGGAGTCTGGCGGGCGGTCTCATAGGCGCATGTGCCCTGTTCAGCTATGTGGTGCTCGCGCCGAAAATCGGGTTTTCAGCCCTGCTGGGGCTGGCAATTGTCGGACAATTACTCTCGTCACAGATGATTGACCATTTTGGCTTGCTGGGGGCCGTGCGACGGCCGGTTTCGATACTCAGGCTGGGGGGAATGCTGGTCATGCTGATCGGACTTGCCGCCATGCTTTTCGGCGATCGGCTTTCTGCGCGTTTTCTGCAGTAACTGCGTTTACCCACGTTTACCACAGCTCAGACGCGGGTGAGCCACGCTCAATGCGCAGTACGACCTTTATTTATCCGGAGGATTAACATGTTTTCAATTGCAGCTGATGTCAGGAATACGCTGGGAGAGTGCCCCCTGTGGTGTGAAAGAACGCGCAGACTCTATTGGACTGACATTGAATGCAGTGAACTACTCGCCTTAGAAGAAGTCGATGACGCTGTGATGCGCTGGTCGCTGCCAGAACGCCTTGGATCCTTTGCCCTGACCGAAAAGAGTCACATTCTGCTGATGGGACTCGCGTCCAGGCTGGCTTTCTATGATCTCAACACCGGTATTCTTACAACGGTGGCAGCCTCACCGGGAGAAACAGGCACCCGCACAGGTGACGGACGGTGCGACCGTGCCGGTAATTTTGTCTTTGGGACTATGGATGAAGGTTATCCCGTAAAAGTCATCGGTAAGTTTCACCGACTAAATGCTGCAACGCTGACCGTTGAAACGCTTGCGCTGCCCGAGGTCGCCATCCCGAACAGCATCTGTTTCAGCCCCGATGGCTGCACGATCTATTACAGCGACTCGATGCAGGGCAAAATATTCTGCTGCGATTATCCATCTCTGGACAACCCGCGCGTGTTCACCGAAACAGTAGGCAATGGTGCACCTGACGGCTCCTGCGTGGATGCGATGGGCTATTTATGGAATGCTGAATGGGGAGGGAATCGTATTGTTCGTTACAGTCCGGATGGGACCACAGACACTATCCTGCCATCCCCTGGTATCCATAGCACCTGTCCGACACTGGCCGGTGAGGGCTTCACCAACCTCTACTGCACCACTGCTTCTGTGGGGCTCTCTGCGCCATCAATTTATGACGGTGCTTTACTGAAGGCCGAATCTGCAGTCTTTGCCGGTTTACCAGAAAGCCGGTTTGCAGCATAAACAATGTGAGAGCTCTAATTGCCGCATGCGGGCAGGACTTTATCTGCTTCAGTCTGCCAGTAATGTCTGCTCATGGCACGAAGCGGATCGGTGCAAGGTTCGTTAGGTCCGCTGTGAGCGAAGTATAGTCATTTGCACCCTGAGAATTACACTTTGAAGTGATTCAGGGTATGCGCTTACTGGTTACGTCTAGATAATTCGTGGCTATTCATCGACCATAATGAACTTTGCTACAGCTCGTAAAGTTCGATCCGAATGGTCCCCCCGTTATCAGAGATCAAGGCACCTTCTTCTCAAGTAGATCCGGTCGCGTCATATCAATCTCCAGCCGCAACAAGCTGTTTCTAAGCCGGTGGACCAGTAGCTTAATGTACAAGACGCCATGCGTCTTCGCCTTTACGTTTTCGATGGTGTATTGCACAATGAGGAATGCACATTTTCGCCGCCCAACTCTTTACCGAAAGTAATAGTTTTTCGCCGTTCCCGACAGATGCTGCCGCCTTCCAGGCCTTCGGATTCTGGCGTGGAACGGCGAGTACCGATGGAGCGAACGGGCAAGGGGCGGCACTGGCTGAGTTACGGCGTCTTACCGAAAGTAACGGCGGCAGGCTCAGCGAGAGCATTTGTGCCTTCGCACAGCCAGCGGGTCCAACAAAAGCTGAGGTCTATGTCGCCCTGAAAGCGCAGATACTCGAAGATCTGCAGGTAGCAATGCCGGTGAACGCTGTCTTGCTGATCCTACATGGGGCGATGATCGCTGAAGGGTTCGATGATTGCGAAGGGGACCTCCTCACGTCGGTACGCACTATCGTTGGTCCGTCGGTGCCTATTGGCGTTACGCTGGATCTGCATTGCCACATCACCGCGTCGATGTTGGCGAATGCTGACATCATGATCGCCTATAAGGAATACCCGCATGTTGACATGATCCCAAGGCTGCGTGAGGTTTTCGTCCTGATCTGGGGCATGCTGAACTCCGGGATCCGACCGGTTACATGCTTTGTTCCTTGTTCCATGGTTGGGCTGTGGCCCACGACCAATCCTGCTATGCGTCAACTGGTGCTTGATATGATAGCATTGGAAAGCGATCCTGGCGTACTTTCGGTCTCTCTAGCTCATGGATTTCCGTGGGGTGATATTACGGGTGCGACGGCAGGTGCATTGTGTATCACTGACAATAATCCCACACTCGCCAATGCTACAGCGCACCGGATCGCCGGGCAGTTTTGGGGCCTACGAGAGTCTGCCCGTACAAAGCACATTTCATTCGCCGATGCCATCGCTCGTGGTCGGCAGGCGCCGCCCGCAGTCATAGCTGATATGGCCGACAATCCAGGGGGTGGGGCCCCGGGAGACAGCACTTTCGCTCTAACGGCGCTGCAAGAGGCCGGGATAGCTCAGGCGGCCTTTGGATGCGTATGTGATCCGGAAACGGTTGCCCTATGCTTCGCTGCGGGTGAGGGAGCGCAACTGAAGCTAGTGATTGGCGGAACACACGGTGCCGTATCTGGCCAGCCATTTTGCTGCAAAGCCCGGATCATGCGCCTAATACCGCAGCACATCCAGTCGGTGAAGCGATGGACTTCGCCGCTCGGTTCTGCTGTCTGGTTGCGACTGGAGCCGGAGATTGACGTGGTGGTCTGCAACCTCCGCAATCAGGTCTACGGGCAAACGGCGTTCACAGGACTGGGGATCGACCTCTCCGGCAAGCAGATCATTATCGTAAAGTCCACGCAAAACTTCTATGCTGACTTCAAGGAATTAAGCCGCAACATTCTTTACGCTAATTCCCCCGGTGCGCTGACCACGGATTTCGGAATGATTCCGTTTATACGTCGCAGTATGGATTTCTGGCCTCGTGTCCAAACGCCCACCGGCAGTGGTGATTAAGCGCCTGTTTTGTTCTTCTTCATGCCCCTCTGGAGTTTGATCCTGCCCAGCAATAACGGACATAACAATCAAAGCAGAGCTCTGTTACTAACACACTAAAGCGAGTGAAGGACCACGCCGGCAGTATCCGGGGAAGCGGTCATATCGGGTTTCACGCCGTTTAATATACCGCAGATCCTTTCCTCCCTCCCCACAGTCCATAAATATCCCGGAGAGTATTTAAGTTCATCAAGCGGTTGAGGCGTTACCTTGATGCTTCCTGTTCAAGCCATTCCAGAAACAGATTGAATGCTGATGACTTGTCAACATCGGGTGCGATTAAAGCCACGTATTTGCTTCCTTTAACCTCAACCGGAAAGGGGGCCAGAAGCCTTTTCTCTTTTACATCATGCTCAAGTGTTGGCAGTCCACCGATACCTACTCCAACACCATCGATGACTGCCTGAAGACTTATATAATTGTGTTCAAAGCGCTGAAAGCGCAGTGGGCGCAAAGCTTCGATTCTGGCTCTCTTCATCCATCTTTCCCATTCTCCCACTCGCGTATGTGATGTGACGAACACATGTGTGGCAAGGTCTTCAGGTCCAGCTAAAGGCTGCTTGGATAAAAGTTTCGGGGCAGCAATCAAAGTGAGTTGTTCTTCGAACAAAGGTCGCTTGTCAAAATAACGCCATTCGGGCTTATCCAATGGCTCTCTTCGAATCAAAACATCAAAGCCAGGCAGTCCTTTTACCTCCGAGCTGTTTGATGTGGACACCGAGACTTCAATGTCAGGATTTAGACTATGGAATTCCGGCAAGCGAGGTATCAGCCAGTGCATGGCGAGAGTTGTCTGGGCGTTTACTCTTATGATTCTTGTATTTTGTGTTTTTCCGAAGCGCATTGAAGCATCGCTGATAATGTCGAAAGCGGCACTGATTTCCGCTGCAAATGCACGGGCATGTTCGGCTGCAACGCTGCGTTGCCCTTGACGTTCAAATAAAGGTTGCCCTAACCACTCTTCAAGCAATTTGATTTGGCGGCTGACGGCACCGTGGGTGATCCCTAATTCCTCGGCGGCGGCACTCAGGCTGCTTGAATGTGCTGCCGTCTCGAACAGCCTCAAAGCATTTAACGGCGGTAAGTTTCGTTTTTTCATCTGTGACTTTTAGTCTCATAAGTGGACAGTATTAATCGATATTATGAGCTAAAGACACCCAGTAAGATGCATGCTTTGAAGTGACAAATCAGGAAAGTCATGGAAATCTATATCTGTGTAACCTTAATTGCGATGCTCGCCGGCGTAGTGAGCGGGATAGTGGGTACAGGCTCTTCTTTGCTTTTACTGCCTATGATGGTCAGCGCATTCGGGCCCAAATTGGCCATACCGATAATGGCCATCGCCGCTATTCTTGGGAACCTCTCCCGTATTGTTGCTTGGTGGGGTGAGATCGATTGGCGCGCTACTTTGGCTTATACATTACCCGGCGTGCCAGCAGCCTCGCTGGGCGCTCATGTACTGCTCGCTCTGCCCACATGGACGATAGACTGTGCATTAGGCATTTTCTTCTGGATCATGATCCCGGTACGGCAGCATGTGAAAAATAACCGGTGGACACTATCGATAAACCAGTTGGGATTCTGTGGTGGAACCGTCGGTTTCCTGACCGGTCTGGTGCTATCAACCGGCCCGGTGAGTGTGCCGATTTTTACGGCATATGGGTTGAGCGGTGGGGCGTTTATTGGCACGGAAGCAGCGAGTGCACTTCTTCTGTACATGAGTAAAGTCAGTACCTTTGCGTTCCAGGGGGCTCTTTCAATGCATGTTGCACTCATAGGAGTATTCGTCGGTGGCGGCATTATGCTTGGAACCCTCAGCAGTAAAGCTTTGGTACGAAGATTAACTGCGACACATTTTTCATTTCTGATTGACGGCATGCTCTTGATTTCCGGGACAGGGTTGTTGTATAGCGCCTGGCTGACCTGCT
>NZ_JAYGJO010000053.1:0-10739 GCF_035013185.1 Acerihabitans sp. TG2 | reverse complement strand
TCGTCAATGAGTTTACCTCACTTAACAGCGTGTCCGTCAAATCTGGGTAGGATCAAGGTTCCTGACGTAAACAGTCGCTGCCTGCTTCAGCGCACATCATATGACCACCGAACAGTTGTTTGACAGGGCTACCCGCGTTAGTGCGCGCGCATTCCCGCAGCCGTCATTAGCAGCCGAAACAGCATTGCCACTATTCCCAAGGCCAACACGCTGGCTGACCAGAGAAGCATCAACCACAATAGTCGTCGCCATAAAGATTTTTTTTGGCCGCCCTGCGCGGCGAGAGATATCGATGGCATAGTTGACTCTAGTGATGAAACCTTAACGCGCCCAGCGTGGCCAAGGGTAAAACGCATCAGTGGTAACCCTCTTGTGGATTGATTTTGCCGCGAAAAACAAAGTAACTCCAAAAGGTGTACACCAAAATAATCGGTATAATTAACAGCGCGCCCACCAGCATAAAACCCTGGCTCTGAGCGGGTGCCGACGCC
This sequence comes from Acerihabitans sp. TG2, assembly GCF_035013185.1. Classification (NCBI taxonomy): domain Bacteria; kingdom Pseudomonadati; phylum Pseudomonadota; class Gammaproteobacteria; order Enterobacterales; family Pectobacteriaceae; genus Acerihabitans; species Acerihabitans sp. TG2. The sequence continues at coordinate 10,248 of NZ_JAYGJO010000053.1, read as the reverse complement.
GCGCGCAGATCGATGGTCGGCGGAATAATAAACGGCCAGATACTGATGCCCAGTCCTGCAAAACCAACAAATACCAGCAATAGCGTGAACAGAAACGGGGCATGATGGGCGTCGCGATTCACCGCTGCCACGATCGCGATGCAGGCTATCGCTACCAGCAAAGGTACCGGTAATAGATAGTACAGATTGGGCAATGAAAACCAGCGTTGGGCAATGGCCGAGTGTGCCAGAGGCGTCCAGCAACTGATGATGGCCATGACCAGCAGCAGAGCCAGTAGCAAGGGTTTTACCCACCGCAACATCCGATTTCGTAATTCATGTTCGGTTTTCATGATCAACCAGGTGCATCCCAGCAAGGCATAGGCGATAGTCAGGCCAAGGCCGCAAAATAGGCTAAAAGGGGTTAGCCAAGCAAAAGCAGATCCGGCATACGCGCGTCCGACCACTGGAAAACCGTTGATAAACGCACCTACCACTACGCCCTGACAGAAGGTCGCAACCACCGATCCGCCGATAAAGGCCCTATCCCAAAAAGCGCGGTGGCCTTTCAAGGCGTTGGAGCGGAATTCAAACGCGACGCCACGAAAAATCAGCGCGAACAGCATCAGTGTCAAGGGGATGGATAGCGCATCGACAATGACCGAATAGGCTAGGGGAAAGGCGCCGAACAGCGCCGAGCCGCCCAGGACCAGCCAGGTTTCGTTACCGTCCCATACCGGGGCGACACTGTTGATCATGATATTACGCTCAAGCGGATCCTTGACGATGGGAAACAAAATGCCGATCCCCAAATCAAAGCCATCCATGACAATATACATTAAGGTGGAAAATACGATGATCAAAAACCAGATTACCGGCAGATTGATACCCATTATTGCTCCTTGGTCGTGGAGGTTAAGTTTTCTTGCACACTCGATAACGTACTGCCGGCGGTGCGTGGACGGCCTGGGCCACCCGCGGGTGGGTGTTGCCCTTCGCCCGATCGCGGTCCCTGGCGTATCAGGCGAATCATGTACAGATAGCCCACGCCAAACACCGAGGTATAAATAGCAATAAAGGCCAGCAGGCTAATGGTCATATGCAGATCACCATGGGCCGATACCGCGTCGCGGGTGCGCAGCAGCCCGTAGACGACCCAGGGCTGCCGGCCAACCTCAGTGGTAAACCATCCGGCCAGCAGGGCAATCAGGCCCGAAGGGCCCATCAGTAGGGCAAAACGCAGAAAGCTTTTGGTGTGATAGAGCCGGTGGCGCAGGCGCAGCCAGAGGCTGATCAACCCCAGTAGAATCATGAGCATGCCAAGCCCGACCATGACGCGAAACGACCAAAATACGATCGTTGAATTGGGGTGGTCCTGTGCGGGGAAATCCTTCAGCGCAGGCACTTGTTGGTGCAAGCTGTGCGTAAGGATCAGACTGCCCAAATACGGTATTTCAACCGCATAGCGGGTCTGCTCCCGAACCATATCCGGCAGACCGAACAGCACCAGTGGCGTAGACTCACCAGGCACGTTTTCCCAGTGCCCCTCGATGGCAGCAATTTTGGCAGGCTGGTAGCGCAGGGTATTGAGGCCATGCATATCCCCAAGCAGTGCCTGGATCGGTGCGACCAGCAGTAACATCCACATCGCCATCGACAACATTTTGCGAATGGCCGGCGTGTCGTGATGACGCAGCAGATGCCAGGCGGCGGCTGAACCGACGAACAGCGCACTGGCCAGGAATGCGGCGGTAGACATATGCAGCAACCGGTAGGGAAATGATGGATTGAAAATCACCTGCCACCAGTCTATTGGTACCACCTGGCCGTCGACGACCTTGAACCCCTGTGGTGTCTGCATCCAGCTATTGGAGGCCAGGATCCAGAACGTGGATATCAGCGTACCGAGGGCGACCATGCAGGTGGCAAAAAAATGCAGGCCGTTGCCGACCCGCTGCCAGCCAAACAGCATAACCCCGAGAAAACCAGCCTCAAGAAAGAAGGCGGTCAGCACCTCGTAGGTCAGCAGCGGCCCGGTAATGCTGCCGGCAAATTGGGAAAATCCGCTCCAATTGGTGCCGAACTGATAAGCCATAACCAGTCCCGACACCACGCCCATACCAAAATTGACTGCGAAAATTTTCGACCAGAAGTGATATAAATCCCGGTAAGCTTCATCGCCGGTCTTTAACCATAGTCCTTCCAATACAGCCAGAAAACTGGCCAGGCCGATAGTAATGGCGGGAAAGATAATGTGGAAGGACACCGTAAAGGCAAACTGGATCCTGGCAAGGTGAAACGCGTCTAGCCCAAACATGGTATACCCCATACTCATCGATTAATCTGTACTATCCCATGCCGAACATGCCGGGGAATAAGGTACTACGCTGTCGATCATAAGATGAAATCCCGGGGTATAACAGCAACAGAAATCATGTTTTATGCTATAACAGTTTTGATCAAATTTGGACACTGCCAGGTAAAGATGAATAAATATGAGACGCTGGTCCATCAGTTGAGTGACCAGATAGCGGCCGATATTTGGCAGGTGGGCGATAAGCTGCCATCCTTGCGCGAACAGGTGCTCTCGTCAGGTCTGAGCCTGATGACGGTGATGCGTGCTTACCAGCAACTGGAGAGACAAGGTTGGATCCTTGCTCGACCCCAATCGGGATATTATGTCGCGCCCAAGGCCGGATTCCTTACCGCCCCAACAGCTCACCAACCGGTCCAGACGGCAGAGCAGGTAGATATCAACGACTTTATATTTGAGGTGCTGCAGGCCAGTCGGGACCCGGCCATTATCCCGTTCGGCTCGGCATTTCCCGATCCCTCATTGTTTCCCAACCACCAGCTTACCCGTGCCCTGGCCAAAGTGGCGCGTACCATGACCCCCTCCAGCGCGATGGATAATCTGCCGCCGGGGAACGAGGATTTACGCAAAATTATCGCTCGCCGTTATGCGCTGCAGGGGATGCAGGTGGCACCGGAGGAGATCGTGATTACCGCCGGCGCGATGGAGTCGCTGAACCTAAGCCTGCAGGCGGTGACCGAACCGGGCGACTGGGTGATTGTGGAAAATCCGGCGTTTTATGGTGCGCTACAGGCGCTGGAACGCCTAAACCTAAAAGCCCTGGCCGTCACCACCGATCCGCGTGACGGCATCGATCTTGATGCACTGGAATGCGCGCTGTCCGACTATCCAGTGAAAGCCTGCTGGGTCATGACCAATAGCCAAAACCCACTCGGCTGCACACTCTCGGTGGAAAAAAAACAGCGCCTGGCGGCGCTGCTGCGGCGTTATCGGGTGCATTTAATTGAAGATGATGTGTATAGCGAACTCTACGCCGGCGCACAAAAGCCTCTGCCGGCAAAGGCGTTCGACCAACAGGGTAAAATTATGCACTGCTCGTCGTTTTCGAAAAATCTGGCGGCGGGTTTTCGCGTCGGCTGGGTGGCGGCGGGGGAAATGGCAGGTAAAATCCAGCGGCTACAGCTGATGAGCACTCTATCCACCAGTACGCCTATGCAGTTGGCGCTGGCAAATTACTTGGCTACCCGCGGTTACGATAGTCATTTACGGGGTTTACGCCGTGAACTGGAGATGCGCAAAAATAGCGCCTGGCAGTCGTTGTATTCCCACCTGCCGGCAGGCGCGCATATCAACTATTCCCGAGGAGGGTACTTTTTATGGATAGCCCTACCGGCGCATCTTAGCGCGACTGAGCTTTATTACCGGGCGCTGGAACAGAAAATCAGTATTGCGCCGGGTAAGATGTTTTCCGCGGGCACCCAGTATCACAACTACTTCCGCTTCAACGCATCGTATGCGTGGGGTCAGCGCTACGAACAGGCTGTCGTCAGTCTAACGGATTTGATTAAACAATTGCTTTAACCGCCACCACGGTAAATGGCTTAAAAGGCCTGACCGTAAATGTCCCCAAACCAGCCTGATAACAACAGATGGCCATTATCAGCTGGCCATCATCTGATTTGGTCATCCGCCCTCATTCTATTTCAGCGGTAGATTACCATCCGGTTGTGAGCATTCCACTGGTGTTTGTAGATGGCGAACTAATCGGAGGATATGCGGAATTTGCTGCTTTTTCGAGCACGCTGTAATACGATACGGCTCCTTGTCGGGGGCGTTTGCTATTTGTCGCTTTCGTCAACACCGCGTACACTTAGTGACGAACCAGTTTAGTGTTAAGAGGTTTTATGCGTTTCCAACTTGAGTGCCGAAAAAATCCGCACGAGTTTCGGTGAAAGCCGCTATGAAGATTTGAGGAACGTCGACCTGACTATTCGTGGTCTTGAAGGTTACGTTAACAAGTTTGTCCGCGACGCCAATCAGCCGCACCCATATCTGAAACGTCTGAGCGACTCGATTACCGAATACCGCCTGGCGATTTCAGATCTGCTGATGATTTTGGATCAGTGTTTCAACGAGGTTGAATTTACTGACTCTCACACGGGCTTTATTGACGAAAACCTGTTCGCCAATTTTTCATTCCACTGAGGTGACTCAATGAAGGTCACATGGAATAGTGACAGTTACGCCCAATTCTTAGATCCGGTTTTTAGCAAGATGTCTAACCTGAAAACCTATTTATTAAGCGACTTCATCGCCTTTAAAGGGGTAGGCACATTCCCCGATATTTTAGGGAAAGATGACCCCTACACAGCGCCGGGCGCCATTGTTTCTTCTCGCGTTTACCACGTTCACCTCCTGTTCACCAAAGCAGAACGAACACCATATAACTAACGAAAGGCACAAAATATGAAAGTTCAGCAAATTACTCTCATAGGTAAAATCATACGCTTGGAACCGATGAAGCTCGAACATGTTAACGCATTGACCCTAGTGGGATTGGATCCTGAACTTTGGCGCTTACAGCCTGCACCTATAACTTCACAGGAAGATATGCATCTTTATGTGAGTAAGGCTCTCGACCAATTTCAGGCAGGCGAGACGTTGCCTTTTGTCATAGTAAATATGTCTGATGAGAAAATAATTGGTACTACACGTTATATGGATATATCACCGCAACATCGCCGACTCGAAATAGGGGCCACATGGTTAACATCATCGCATCAGCGAACAGGTGCTAATACTGAGGCAAAATCACTTCTACTTACTCATGCATTTGAAAATTTATGCGTGCAACGTATTGTTTTTAAGACAGAGGCTAGCAATGAAAAATCGCGTAATGCGCTCTTGCGCCTAGGTGCCATTGAAGAGGGAATATTTAGGAAACACTTGATCACTGCTTCCGGTAGGGCCAGAGATATGGTTTATTTTTCTATTCTTGATACTGAATGGCCACTTATTAAGGAACGGCTGAAAATACTAAAAAACACCCACCTAAACAGCAACGGATAAATTAGACATATTTGTACTGATATAAGGAAGCTATATAGTCCTACCGGCTTTGTTGAATAAATCGGTCTTGCTTGGATGGTTGTTCAAAAAACGAACTTTCACTAGCGGTAAATCAATCAGTTACGGGAGTAACATGAGTCTCAGATCACCGCAAAATAACGGGAATTCGATTTATTCAACAAAGCCCCTTACATATCAAAGGCACACCCAGCTTAAAGGTCGCTCTTATTGACCCTGATTGGATTGCCGCAACCTGGTCTGATTCCGTTTCTATCGCAGCTCAGCAAACACAATTGGATGTTAGTGCTTACCCAACGCCGCATTGAGGCGACGAACGGATACCACAGCATCTTCAGCCGTTGCGAAATTGGTGAACCCCATCAGTAGCCCCCCCTGTGATGACTCGCGCATCCGCCAGTTGCTCAACGCCTGGATGGCGAGGCCTTTGGCCTGAGCGGCCACCGTCAGGACGTTGTCATTCTGCTGGGCATTCAAGTGAGCTAATACGTGGATGCCGCCTGCCTGCGGCTGGACATGCAGACGTTCCCCCATCGTCTGCCTCAGCGCATCAACCAGATAGCTGCGCCGCTCCGCATACAAGGTTCGCATCCTGCGTAGATGTCGGCCAAAGTGTCCCTGTTCCATGAAGTCGGCCACCATGGCTTGAGGCAAGATAGAGCCGGGACCGGGAAGGTGATTGACGGTATCCCTGAATTTGCCGATCTGGGACGCAGGAACCACCAGATAGGCTAGCTGTAAACCGGGGAACAGCACCTTGCTAAAGGTGCCTGTGTAGAGTACTCGCCCATCACGATCCAGACTTTTTAACGCTGGCAAGGGCCGGCCGTGGTAACGGAATTCGCTGTCGTAGTCGTCCTCGATGATCCATGCTTGGCGGTGATTCGACCAATCTAGCAGCTCTAGCCGCCGTGGCAACGAAAGGGCCACACCCATCGGACTTTGGTGGGTAGGCGTAACCACAGCGAAGCGCGCATGCGTGGCACGTTGCTGGCCAATACGTACGTTCAAACCTTCCTCATCGACAGGCACCGGCTCCAAGCACATTCCAGCGCGCGCCAAAAACTGCCGGGCGAAGAGGTATCCCGGATCTTCGTACCAGCCTACGTCTCCCGCCTGCAGCAGTGTGCGGCACACCAGTTCCAATGCTCCTCGATAGCCTACCGTAACGAACACCTGCTCGTGCGAACACGCGATGCCACGTGAGATACCCAGATAGGCGGCGATGGCACGCCGCAGAGGATCATATCCTGCTGGATCGGGATACGTCATCGCCACCGTCTCCAACGTACGAAGGCAACGTCCTGCTAGGCGCGCCCAGGCCTTGCGTGGGAATGCATCCAACGCCGGCAAACCGAGCTGGAACGGCAACGCTTCACTTGGCATAGCGTGAGGATGTGTTGATGCGTGCACTATGGGCACGGGCAACGTGGCGTCACGAGGTTCAGCCAGGCTTCCCAGCCGGGGCGACACGACTGTTCCAGCCGCGCCACGCGCAACGAAATAACCTTCGCTTGCCAACATCTGATAGGCCATTTCTACCGTGCCACGCGCCAGACTCAGCTCGCTGGCAAGGCTACGCACCGACGGCACACGATCTCCTGGGAGGAGTTTGCCGGATGTGATCGCCTCCCGGTAGCGCCGATACAACTGCAGGTAGATTGGTGCATCGTGCTCTTGGCTTGGTCTCAGGTGCTGCAAATCCATAAGCGATGTCCCATTAATTTACTCAATTCTTGCACCTATACGATAGGCCATTATTTTCTTACAGTACTCGTGACACGACAAGGAAATACACATTAGGAAAATCAAGATGAGCACTTTTCAGTTGAGGCATATTGACAGCGGTCGGGACTTTCACGCCTGCTTCAACGTCATGCGTGAGTTACGTCCCCACCTGGCCGACATCGACGCATTTACTGCACAAGCGCGTCGTCAGACCACACAGGGATATCGCCTGCTGGCCGCATGGCAAGACGAACAGGTCAAAGGCTTGGCGGGCTACCGCATTCAAGAGAATCTGCTGTATGGGCGCTTTCTCTATGTTGATGATCTCGTCGCAGCCTCCGACGCTCGCCGCCACGGCGTCGGTGGACAATTGGTCGATGCATTGCGCGAAGAGGCACAGCGTCAACGCTGCGTGCACGTTGTTCTTGATACCGCCCTGGGCAATGCTCTGGGGCAACGTTTTTATTTTCGCCAAGGTCTGCTGGCCAGAGGGATGCATTTTTGCCAGTCGTTGTAGACCAGGCGACCTAGGGATGTCGCAGCATTTTTTCTATTTCTTTCTTATCAGGAGATCCATCATGAGTACCCCGACGCGTTTGCCTTATCACACCCTCTCACCCGAAGCCTTCCAAGGCTTAGGTGCCACCAAAAAGGCGCTGGAAAAAAGCAGCCTTGGCAAGCAGTTAATCGAGTTGGTCTGGCTACGAATGTCGCAGATCAATGGCTGTGCTTTTTGCCTGGAAATGCATGCGAAAGCACTGCGCACCAGCGGAGTGCCGGATGCCAAGCTGGACAGCCTGGCAGGATGGCGCGTGGGAGAGAATTTCACCGAACGGGAACGTGTCGCGCTGGCCTGGACAGAAGCGCTGACGCACGTGGACCAAACCCATGCGCCCGATGAGGATTTCGAACCGCTCAAGGCGCATTTCAGCGACGTTGAAATATCCGATTTGACTTTTGCCATTGCTTTGATGAGTGCATTCAATCGTCTGGCCGTCGGAATGCGTCAGTAAGCATTGACGATTAGGTCATTCTGCACGTACTGGCGCGGCGTACTCTGAAGATCGATCGCATTCCAGTGATACGAGCATCCTCACGAGCCGCTTGTTTGTCATCAAACCCCAAGGGCCGTCGGGGCCTTTTTCGTGTGTGACGGACATGTACAGTAGCTCGGGGGTGAAAGTCCCAAAACTCTGTGATGAGGTACGCCGTCCTCTGCAGCATCCGGTTATGTTGTCCGCCCGACCGCATCGGATCGGCACGCGCAACTGCTGGTCGGTCCATCTCAGTGATAACGCCGGCAAAATGCTGGATTTGTTGATCACCCTCACCGGCAACACAATCTGGCCAGTTGAACAAGCTGCAGGCGCGTTAGCTCAGACCAAGTGAAACGCGCTGGATGATGGAACATAATGCGGCGACAGTCGGTTTTACCTTTATGTTAATACAATCTTCTGACCATGTTATGTGGCAATGTACGGCTTAATCTGACAGTCAGCTAAGAGCGATAATCGGACCTACGGGCCAGAGGCAATTAGGGCATTATAGAAGTATGACTAAAACTGAGTGTGCAAATACACGGGGAATTGGTCAGGGCTTTACTAACTTGTCATCAAAATACAGTGTTTGACTGCTAAGAATATGTTTTTTCTTAGCAGGCTGCAGGTATGCGACTTTTCCATTTTAGTGATGAGCCCGATATCGATATTTTTAACCCCCGACCAATACGCGTTCACGTTGACAGACCGCCAGGCCAGGAGTGGCTGAATGGTTCATTAGTCTGGGCCACCGATGCGCAGCATGAATTGCTCTATCTCTTTCCGCGTGAATGTCCTCGTATTGTTATATGGCCTTTTTCAGAAACAGTAGAAGAAGACTGGCAGAGATGGAGCGGCGACTGTTCAAAAAATGCTATCGCGTTCATTGAACAACCCTGGGAGGAGCGCTTTAATTCTGGTTCTGTTTATCGTTATGAATTACCTGTCACTTCGTTTGAAGAAGTGGGCGAAGTAGGTATGTGGGTATCAAGAACAAGCGTCACACCTCTTGGTGTAACGAGGCTTAGTGACTTGCCCGGTGAGCTTCAATCAAGGAACATTAGACTGAGCGTTTTGGAGAGATTGACTCTGCTTAAAAATGTCTGGCAATCATCAGTTCATGCAAGTGGCATTCGCCTGCGCAATGCTCAGGGGTGGGGGAAACCTGGCTGGAATCACACGAAGCCAGGACGAAAGTTCTGTATTGACGGCAAGTAGTTTTGATATAAATATTCCCGTTAACACGAGGCGGACGGTCCAGAGCGCAGCACCTCTGCTATGAGCGAGTTATAGTCATTCGCACTCTGAGTATTCGTTAGCGAATGTGGAGCACTTACTGGCTCGAAAGAAAAGCGGTGATCATCGTATGATTCCCGCTCAATATTCGTAACCAGTAAGCGCATACCCTGGATCACCTAATAGTGTAATTTTCAGGGTATGAAAGGCTTTGTTGAATAAATCGGTCTTGCTTGGATATTTGTTCAAAAAATGAACTTTCGCTAACGGTAAATCAATTAGTTACGGGAGTAACATGAGTATCAGATCATCGCAAAATAGCGGAAATTCGATTTATTCAACAAAGCCCAAGCTTAGCTATATTGTAATTGTAGGAGTGAGAATATTAAGCCAAAACAAGCAAGGGCAACCATAAGGCTCCCCATGAGAACAATAAGCATTTGCCAGCTACGCACGCCAACGCCTCCAGTTAATGAAATGTAACTAAAATGAAAGATAATTATGTATTTCTGTTCCAGCAGTACGGTTTTATATTGGCAGCCAAGCGAGAAATTAGTGCGGAGCGTGCCTGTACACTGTATCGAACACAATAGGCTAAATCTCAATCGCCACATCATCAGAAAAATGAGCTGGATAGGCGGAGCCGACTAGCGCTAGTGTGATTTACAGATAATAAAACTATGGTTGTAAAAACAGTATTGACATTATCGCAAGATGTATTAAATTTATATCTAACGCCAGCGCATTGAGCAGTAATGATTATATTGAGTTGGCGGTGAAGGTGAAGAAGTAGTATTATATAAAAGTATGAAGTATGAAGTATGAAGTATGAAGTATGAAGTATGAAGTATGAAGTATGAAGTATGA
>NZ_JAYGJO010000052.1:0-11704 GCF_035013185.1 Acerihabitans sp. TG2 | reverse complement strand
GAAACGCAAAGTGTTCCCGACGGATGACTCGGTACGCAAAGTGATTTATCTTGCGATACAGTCGGCGTCGAAAAAATGGAGCATGCCGATTCAAAACTGGCGGCTGGCAATGAGTCGATTTATTATTGTGTTCGGTGACCGACTGAACGGTCACATTTAATAGGGTGGCAATTACACAGAATTATTTACAGGGTCTAAGGTCACGGCCGTCAGCAGCTCGACGAAAATGCCCAGCGCAAGACTTTTTGCATCGGCTTTGTTCTTTTGCTGGGACCGTACTGGAATAGTGTTTTACTTGGCACTTTCCTTGCTCTGTCAAATCAATCAAGCTTCGGGGCAGCAGGAAAGTCCACTGGAATTTTCGTGGTCGAGTGCAGGTAGTTGCTTACAGTCTTGTCGCCAATAATGACGATAGTATCCACCAGATTTTCCTTCGTCCAACCTGCGGCAAAGAATGCTTCGACCAAGGCTTGATCAACGTGGCCGCGGCTTTGCGTGATGCCTTTGGTCAAGCGGGCTAACGCATCGAGCTTGGGGTCGAAGTTGGCGTGGCCATGACGGATTTCGATGATTTGCTCATCGGTGAAGCCATTCATTTTTCCAAGCATGGTGTGTGCGGCCAGGCAATACTCACATTCATTGACTTGGCTGACGACGAGATTAACAGCCTCGCGAGCCTTGCCGGAGACGCTGCTCTTCGCGTTTTGAAATGCCAGGTAAGTGGCGAGTGCTGTCCCCGAGTGGGCAAACGTGGCGAAGAGGTTGGGGACCATGCCAAGGCTTTTTTTGAGGTTGTCAAAAATAGCTTGGTTGGTTGCGCTGACTTCTTCGCGGGTGGGAACGTTTATCATGGTCATGGTGATCTCCTTGTGGCGGTTGAAAAACGGGGGTGAGATTTGAATTGCGCTTACTGTGCGGTATAGCCGCCATCAACTGCGATGGACTGTCCAGTAATGTAGGACGTCTTGGCGGATGCGATAAAAACAATCGTCTCGGCGATCTCGTCCACTGTCGCTGCGCGTTTGGCTGGAATGCTTGCGAGAAATCCGGCCTTGGCGGTTTCGCTGCGACCGACAAAACGGTCGAGCATGTCGGTTGCCACGGGACCCGGTGCTACTGCGTTGACGCGCACGCCGAAGGCTGCACCTTCTAATGCCGAACTCTTGGTTAACCCCTCGACGGCAAACTTGCTGGCGGCGTAGACGGAGGCGCCGGCCATGCCGATCTGGCCCGCTATTGAGGACAGATTGACGATGGAGCCGTGGCCTTGGGCCTGCATGGCGCGCATTTCATGCTTAATCGACAACAGCGTACCCAGCACGTTCGTCGAGAACGTGGCGTGGTAGTTATCCACGCTTTGTTCGGTGATTGGGCCCACCATCCCTTCCGTACCTGCGTTGTTAACGGCAATGTCGATCTTGCCGAATAGGCTGACGGTCTTTTCGACAAGGTTTTGAACCTCCGCCTCGTTGGCAACATCCGCTTTAACGAATTCGGCCTTGCCACCGAGCAAACGAAGTTCAATGGCCAGCGCGGCGCCAGCCTCCTCACGCCGTCCGCTGACGATCACGTTGGCGCCGAGTTTTGCGAAAGCGAAGGCGGTTGCACGGCCGATTCCGGTCAGTGCGCCGGTGATAAGGACTGTGGTTTGGTTCATGTTTACTCCGGGTTAGAAGATTGATAGCGCTACTTTGACTGATTCCTTTTGGTTGGTATAGACTGGTTTTAGTCATATCAATTAGTAGTAAATGGAATAGATGGGGTGGATATGGACAAGCTTTCTGCAATGGGCACTTTTGTGCGAGTGGTCGAATCTGGCAGTTTTTCCGCCGTGGCGGACGAGATACGGACCACCCAAAGCGCTGTCAGCAAGCAGGTGGCCGCTTTGGAGAAGGCGTTGGGGACAAAGCTGCTTGTCAGAACCACGCGCTCTCTTGCCCTGACCGAAGAGGGCGAGCGTTATTTTGAGCAGGCCCGAAGGTTGGTCGCCGAAATTGCGGAGGCGGAGTCGGGCCTGATCACCGGAGAGGGCCAACTACGCGGCTGGATTCGGGTGGCAGCCTCGGTGGGTTTTGGCCGTTTGAAGTTGATGCCGTTGGTGAGGTCGTTTATGGCGGCGCATCCCGACGTCAAAATCGACCTGCGGCTAAATGATGGTTTTATCGACTTGGTTGAGCAGGGCATTGATGTTTCGGTTCGGATCGGCGAGCTGCGGGACAGCGGACTGATCGCACGGCGCATTGGCACCTCCCATCGCATGCTGCTTGCCAGCCGAGACTACCTGCGATCCCTTCCCAAAGGCATTCGCGCTCCCGTCAATCCGCAAGACCTACAAGCACATGACTGCATTGTTTACACCGGGATGTTCAACAGCAATGTGTGGACATTCACGGCAGGAGCAGGCGCGTCGGAATCGAAAGGGACCATCAAGAGTATTCGTGTCGAGGGGCATATCAAGACCAACAGTAGTGAGGTACAACGCTCAGCCGTGACGACAGGAATGGGTATTGGCTTTTCGCCCACCTGGCTATTCGACGCTGAGTTGGCAAAAGGAGACGTTGTGCGACTCATGCCAGACTGGGAGTCACCCCAATCTCCCATTCATCTTGTGAGCCCACCCGAACGCAAGCATTCGGCCAAGGTCAGGGCGTTTGTCGCGCACATCGCTGCGACGCTGACTTGAGCTGAACCTCACAAAAAACTAGTGTTTCGATCAATCAAAAATGTGGAGTTACGGCCAGATTTTCATGGCATTATTGATAATAAGCGTTATAGAAACACCTCTGGCCAGAAATGACGAGAGGCGTTTTGCTTATTAATAAAGCGAATAGGTTGAAAAGCGTAAGCGTTACTGACCCATTGCGTCTTTTTTCATCGTGTCTTTCTTCATGTGATCTTTGGTCATTTTATCTTTTGACATGCAGTCCTTCCCCATGCTGTCCTTTTTCATACAGTCTTTGGATGTGTGGCCCATGCTGTCTTTTTTCGTCATTGCGTCAGCGGCATAGGTGGTGCTCACGGCACCCATCATCAGCGCGGCAGACATCATCAACACAGTTAGCTTCTTCATAGTATTTCCTTTTCCGGGTTATATTGAGGTAAAACGGCATAGAGCCTTGTATACGTAATGTCGATTCGTCGGTGAAACTCAGCTTCCGCCGAACCAGTTGTAGCCTTGATCTTCCCAGTACCCGCCAGGGTATTCATTGGTGATTTCAATAGTTTCTATGTGCTTAGGATTTTTATAACCGAGTTTGGTTGGTATCCTCAGCTTCATCGGGAAACCGTATTTTTGCGGCAAGATCTGACCATCGTAGGTCAGTGCCAGCAGGGTCTGCGGATGCAGCGCCGTCGCCATGTCGATACTGGTGTGGTACCCGTCAGCGCATTTGAAGCTGACGTATTCGGCACTGAGGTTCGCACCAATCAGGCGTAAAAAATCACCGAAAGGGACGCCACCCCATTTACCGATAGCGCTCCAGCCCTCGACACAAATATGTCGCGTCACCTGACTGACCTGCGCCATTTTGTAAAGCGTCGGCAGCGACCATTCGCGTTTATCCAACGCCAGACCGGCGATTTTCAGACGATAAGTCGTTCCGTCCACGTCAGGCGCATCGTCTTCGGCGTAAAAGGCGTTAAACGGAAACGGGCGGGTGATCATCGATTCGGCATACACCGGGGCGAGGCGCGTCGAGCCAAACAGCCAGCCCTGAACGCGATCGTTGAAGCCGGAAATCTTACCGAGCGCTTTTTCTACGCTGGCGTTATCGCTGATGTCACAGCCGGTCAGCATCGCCACGCCGCCAAGTGTCAGTCCGCGTTGTAAGAAAAGACGGCGTGACGGCGCATCGAGCTGGCGGATAATCTGTTTCTGCGCTTCATGCACAATGGCCTCGCTCTCAGCAGCACCTAAAATCGAACGGATGCTTTTTTTTATGCTGTTTTTCATCTGTTTTCCTTAGTGGCCACGTAGCATGGCAATCAGGGTTTTTGGTACCAGTGCCACCATCACCACATGCAGCGCCACAAACCCTACCAGAGCAGCCATGGCCAAAAAGTGCACATCGCGCGCGGTGTCATAACCGCCGAGCAACTCCCTCAACAGCGGGAACTGCACTGACTTCCATACCACCAGGCCGGACATGGCCAGCAGAATGCCGTCGAACATCACAAACACATAAGCCGCGCGCTGTACCATGTTGTAGTGGTGCAAATCGTTATGTTGCAGCTTGCCGTGTAATGCCGCCTGCAGGTCATTAAAAATGCCGCGCAATGTCAGCGGCCAGAATTTCTTTTTCATCCGGCCGGTGAGAATATTCATTAGTAGGTAAAACAGGCCATTGAGGCCAAACAACCACATGCCGGCGAAATGCCATTGGATGGCGCCGCCCAGCCAGCCGCCGAGGGTGACGGCTGGAGGAAATTCAAAAGCAAACAGCGGCGAAGCATTATAAATTTGCCAACCGCTGGTCACCATCACCAGCACCGCCAGCGCATTCAGCCAATGCGTCAGCCGCAGCCATAAAGGATGAACCGGTTTAGGTTTCTGTTGAGTGCCCGTAGGTAAATGGGGTTCCAGCATCATGATTTTTCCTGCCACCCGCCTTGTGATGTGGCGAGTATTGAACAGATTTGTTCCCGGAGACCTCACGCAAAGTTAAATAAAATGTGATAACTCCGGATGGGTTGCTTGTGTAGACTCAGACGGTATGGGGAAGCCACGCGTGAAGATGAACATATGGATAAATATAAAAAGATCCTGATCGTCGAAGATGACCGCGATATCGCTGAATTACTCAGCCTGCATCTGCGTGACGAAGGCTATGAAATTACCCATGCCGGCGACGGCAATCTGGGTGCGACGTTGCTGGAAAAGGGTGGCTGGGACGCATTAATCCTCGACTTGATGCTGCCGGGCGTTGATGGCTTGGAGCTTTGTCGCCGTGCCCGTAATATGACGCGCTATACGCCGATCATTATTATCAGCGCGCGTTCCAGCGAAGTGCACCGGGTACTCGGCCTGGAGCTGGGCGCCGACGATTATCTGGCGAAACCTTTCTCGATGCTGGAGCTGGTGGCGCGGGTCAAGGCGCTTTTCCGCCGTCAGGAAGCCATGAGCCGCAATTTGAAAATGGACGCCGGAACCTTGAGTTTTTCCGGGCTGACAATTGATCCGATTGCCCGAGAAGTGATGCTTAATCAGCAGCCGGTTGAGCTGACGCCACGGGAGTTTGACCTGTTGTACTTTTTTGCTAAAAATCCCGGCAAAGTGTTTTCGCGCCTCAGCCTGTTAAATCAGGTGTGGGGCTACGAGCACGAAGGGTATGAGCATACGGTGAACACCCATATCAACCGGCTGCGCATCAAGATAGATGCCAATCCGGCCGAGCCGGAGCGAATTCTGACCGTGTGGGGTAAAGGTTATAAATTCGTGTCCTCCGCTGAAGGCACGCAAGGGTAAATCATGAAAAATCTCACGCTGGCGCAAAGATTGACACTGGTATTCATGCTGTTGCTGATCGCCTGCTGCTCGCTTTCCGGTTATATGAAGGTGCGTTCCAGTAATCAATACAGTCAGTCGGTGATCCAGCGGCTGTCGGCCCATCTGGCGACGCAGATTGCCGCCAATAATCCATTGCTCAGCCAGGCGGGATTGAATCCGCAAGCGGTCCATACGTTATTTGATCAACTGATGGCGGCCAACCCGAGTGTAGAGGTGTATCTGCTGGATAAAGACGGCAATATCGTCGGCCACGCAGCCCCGGCAGGAAAACTGCAACAGCGGAAGATTGACTTAACACCGGTGAAAGCGCTGCTGAATGGCGCGAAAATGCCGGTCTATGGCGATAACCCGCGCCAGCCGCAAAACCGGCAAGTCTTTAGCGCTGCGCCATTACAGGTGGACGGTGTAACCAAAGGTTATGTGTATATTGTACTACTCGGCGACGAATACACCGCGCTGAGCAGCGATGGCCAATATCAATCGGCAATGTATCTGGCGCTGCGTTCTATGGGATTGGTGGCGTTGTTTGGTTTGCTGGCCGGTGCGTTGGCATTCCGCTGGGTAACGCGCCCGGTGCGCAAACTGACGGCGCAAATAGCCATGTTGGACAGTGGCGGTATGCAGGCCATCCAGACGCTGGCGAAAAGCGATGCGCCAGTTGGTGCTCCGCGCGATGAAGTGACGCAGTTACAGCGAGCTTTTGTCGCGCTGGCAAAACGTATTGACCAACAATGGCAAAGCTTGATGGTACAGGATCAGCAGCGGTGTGAATTTATAGCGAATATTTCCCATGACCTGCGTACACCACTGACTTCGCTGCATTGCTACCCTTAAGTTTCTCTACCCATATTTACCTGATTTACTGAAATCTGGAATGAGTCGTGCCCAGGTCATGCCTCTTTTAGCTCTGCGCTCCGCCGCAGAAAAAACGTGGTTGCAGCATTGCATTGTGGTCGAAACCAGCAAGACATTCGACGATGTTTTCAAAGCGGCGTGCTTAACGTTTAACAGCCCGGATGTCTATTCCCTGGAAATGTTTCATGATGAGCTGATTGGTGCGCTACTTAACGCATTACCACACCCATCATTGAACTATGATCGCTGGCTGATTGAGCTTGATCCCAAAGAGCAGCAACGCCGCGAACTGTATGGTGATCCATTGCCGCCACCTCCAATGCCGGCACCTGCGCCGAAGATCCTGCCGGCAGTATCTTCCATCCCCGTGACTACCCACCTTCCACCACAACCGGATGGCGCAGTGCCGGTTACCGGGCTACGCGCCGGCACACTGACCGGTCAGGCGACGAAGCCTGAGCCCGAGCGTGAAAATCCTTCCACATCGCGTACTCCCTCCTTGCCATCGGCTATTGGCATTCAGCACCTTTCAGAGGGTGACTCCACTCGCGCTTATCCCCGGACTGAGTCCCAGCCGGACCTTTACGGTGGGACTGCAGTTATTAGCGGTGAGACTGGCTACACGGCCGATCTCAGTGGAATGAACCTGTTTTCTGCGTTAGGTGAGTCCGCAGACGAGAATCCAATACGTGTCTCATCCGTCGCATTTGCGGCGACAGGTTTGGAGCCGGTCACCGATATCTGGCATATCCCGGCCCTGCAGGATGATATCGAACACCTACAGGATATGGCTTACCGGCTGGCTTTCGAACTGGCCGAAGCGATGGGCGACAAAACCGGCATCCAGGAAGACAAACATCCTAGCGCAGCAGGGTATACGGCATCACCTGGCAGCATTGACGCCTTTGTCATGTTTCTGAGTGGCATGGCCGGTAACGCCAGCAACATCCCATTCAACATGTTTGCATTCTGTCTGAATTTTTTTGGCTCTGCGGCCAAAAACGATACGCCGGTGTTAGCCGATGAGCATGTGGTGAAAATGATGCGATTGATCCGTGTGCTGCGTCGCCTGCGTGAGCTGCAGCGCGAGGTCGAGAAGGGAGGTTCCGATGACATTTGAACTCAATGATGAAATGGCGCAGGCGGCGACTGAACTACAGCTCACGACGAGCCTGAATAGCATTCTGCGTGAAGTGCGCACTGATAAACCGTCGCTGCTTTTCTGTGAAGACTGTGGTGCCGACATTCCCGAAGCGCGCCGCAAGGCGGTGCGCGGCGTCAGACTGTGTGTCGGCTGTCAGGAAGTCCAGGAATACCATCAACGTGCGGGCACCGGGGGGACAAATGAACGATAAGGACCAGGGAAAATTGCTACGTCGTATTCGTAAGCTGATGGCACTCGGCTCCCGTAATAACAACGGCCATGAGGCGGCCCGCGCGCTGCGACTGGCGCAGGTGCTGATGCAGCGACATAACCTCTCGGAGGAAGACATTACGTTGTCGGCTATTCGAGAAACCGAGTGCCGGCAGGTCTATACCGATGCCGTTAGCATCCCGGGCTGGTTGAATGCGCTGGCCACGGTCGTCTGCATGGCCACGGGGTGTCGCTGCTGGTTCGGCTGGTATTGCACAGTGACAGCGGAGGGTCGGCAGCGTGAGCGCCATTCAGTCCATTTTTACGGGCTGAATGAGCGCCCTGATGTGGCGCTGTATGCGTTCACCGTGCTGGCCCGTCAGCTTAAAGATGCGACAAAACAACACATGTACTGCGCCTATCGGTTGAAGCGCCTCAAGCTGCAAACCAAGCGTAACCGGGCAGACCAGTTTCGTGAGGGGTGGGTTGTGGGCGTATGGATAGTGCTTGAAGCCTTTGCGCCCTCAGATAAAGAAGCCGGTGTTCTGCGACACTGGCTTGCTCGACGCTGCGGTAAAAACGAACTGGCTGAAATCAGTGTGCGTGAGGCAGGGCCGTGTCGTGGGGATGTTACGGCGCGTTTGTCCGGTTGGCTGGCCGGCCGGCGCGCCGAACTGAGCCAGGGGCTTTATGGGAAACCGTCGGGGATAACGGCGCTGAGCGCAGGAGGTAACGATGAGTAATCTGCTGATTTTAATGGCCTGTATCGCCGGCTGGATGACCGATGCCTGGTTACTCGCTGATTTGGGGAATAGCGTAGGAGGTTTACTGTGAGCCAGAATTTATCGCAGGCAACAAACGCCATACTGACCCACCTGTTGATGGAGCTGAAATCCGGCAACATTCGCCGCTGTGAGGCGCTGGGCATGACTATCGACGAGGTGCGCCAACTCAGCCAACTGACCGTTGACGATCTGCACTACCTGATGCAAAGCAGCGTATCGGTACTGAACCTGAGTATTAACCACGACAATTTCTGGATCATTGTGCAGCAGGCTCGCACCGAGCAAAAGCGTATGCAGCGTATTGATCGTGCGTTGGCGCTGGGGGGATCCATTGAGCTGATGCAGACCTACTTTGGTCTCAGCGCTGCTGAGGTCAGTGCCCGACGCCGCCTTAACGGTATCGATACCCGCCAGGGTCGGACGCAGGCCCCCGACGAAGAGGCGGATGCGGGTATCTGGGTTCAATGGAACGCCTCCGGCCTGGGTACGCCTGATTCACATGAAGCGCTGGACGTGATGATGCTGGCCGCTGAACAGCATGATGTGTCGCTCACGGCGGTCTGGACACGGGTGACCGGTTGGTGCCGTGAGGCCAGGCGTAAGGGAAGTCAGCGGGAGCGAGCCTGATAGAGGTTATTGATTTTAGTCCCCGGCAATGCGTGACGTCAGCCATCCGCCGCAAGGCATGCAGCCTGATTTCTTCCCAACAAAATGGAAAAAAAGTGTGTAAACGTTTGCGGCGTAATGGCTATCTCAAGATGGATATCGGTCCGTTCTGGCGCATGCTCAGCAAGGATGGTGGTCGTCACTGGCTCTTGATGGATCACCAGACCTATAACCGTGAGATCAGGAAATAGTTTTTGGGGCCGACGATTGCCTCATAACACAGAGCGCCGGCATACCGGTACCGGGGCCACACCGGCCCCGTTGTGCTGTTTTTGTCAGGCTTAATAGAGGTAAAAAGGTGATGGGATTACCGCCCGACAGCATCGTAGCGTTCACGCTGTCCCGAATGCAGAACAGTCTCGCCAGGCGAACGTCAGAAAATGATGTGACCAGCGAGCGCAGCGGCTTACTTTTTTTAGGGAACGTGCACGACGCCTTTCCCCGCCGGTTGTTTATGGATACCCGGCTTTCTCCGTTGGATAAAACGGCCTGGGTCATGATCCGACTCTATGCACAGCAAAACGAGGGGGCCGTCTTCCCAACGTATGACGAATTGCAATTGCAATTGGCGTCCCCTCATGCGGAAAAAGCATCGAGAGAGACTATCAGCCGCGCATTATTGATGCTGCGCATTACCGGCTGGCTGAGTCTGTGCAAACGGGTACGCGATGCGCACGGCCGCGTCAGGGGAAATATTTATGCCCAGCACGATGAACCGCTCAGCTGTCGTGACGCCGAAACCTTTGACCCGGGCTGGTTAGATCTTGTGGCGACAAGCTGTGAGCACAAGAACAAAGCGGTGCGTATGATCGCATTAGCGGTACTGGAGGAAATTCGTAACGTTCCCACCATGCGTCATCGTCACTCTCGCCTGGCCATGATTGAAAATCGGCTGGGTGCTTGCGCCACGCCAGTGCAAATGGCTGCGCTGCGCAGGGCGGTTATGCCGAGTTCGAATTCCGAACTCAGTCAAAAAAATACGGAAAATAAGCAAAAAACACTGAGTTCGGTATCCGAACTCAGTCATACAACGGGGAATGAGTCACCGAGTTCGGATCCCGAACTCAGCCTGAAATCAGGCACTTACTCCGGAGTTCGAAAATCGAACCGTAACGTACGTAATTTCACACAACGTGTGAATAAAAAAACGTACGTACCGGAGGCGAACGGTGGTAAAGGCCAGTCAGGGCCCGCACTGCCCGAATCGTTGTTGGGAAGAATCCCTGCAGAGGATGCGGACATGCTAACGAGCCAGCTTGGCGCGCTGCCTGAATCTCACTCATCGGCATTGCTGGAGATGCTAACAACACAGTTGCGCCGTGGCCAATTGAGTAATCCGGTGGGTTGGCTGTTGAGCATGCTCAAGCTGGCCCGTGAAGGAAAGCTGATCATGCCTGAAATGTCTGCTACGCCGCAGCAATCTCAGCGTCAATCACCGATTCCGGCTAGCCCTGAGCGACCTGCTGAAAGGGCCTCAGCAGAACAGGTTTCCAGCGTTATTGCTGATATCCGGCGCAAATTGTGCGACAGAAAATAAGCCAGCGGACAAAAAACGAACAGTGTTGCGGGGCGCAACAGTGGCTATTTTTTGAACAGTGTTGCGGGGCGCAACAGCGGCTATTTTTTGAGCAGTGTTATGCGTCGCAACAGCGACTTTAGCGTAGGCAAATTCTCGAATTCCATGCTGCCCTTATTGAGCCATCAATGCTGTTGCTCCTAATTCTATTTGTGGGTACAATGTGTGCACAGATAAAGAGGGGTAAATCATGCAAACCAGCATCAAGGCCAGAATTTCCGATGAATTGAAGGACAACGCCAGTCAAGTCCTTAGCGATTGCGGCCTGAATGTCAGCACCGCCATTCGCCTTTTCTTGGAACAGGTTGTAAAACATCAGGGCTTACCTTTTGAGGTCAGTAATAAACCTTCAGCAAAGACAGCCGTCGCCCTGAAGGAAGCACTTGAAATTGAACGGGCGGACGAGCTTCATCATTCATCCATAGAGGGCATGCTGGGATCCATGCGGCGTGACTAATTCTAAAAGAAAAACGATCCCTCGCAGGGTAGATTACACCCGAACATTCCAAAAATCATGGGAGCGCTATAACCGGGCCGGTCGCCGTGATATGAACGCTATGGCGGACGTCATGGCCTTGATGTTTCGCAATGACATCATTCCGCCTGAATATCTGGACCATGAGTTGTCCGGTGGCGAATGGGCCGGAGCCAGAGAGCTCCACGTTGGTGGCGATTTCCTACTCATTTATCGAGTCAATGAAAGTGCCAACCTGCTGACGTTCATAGACTTGGGGACGCATGCAGAGCTCTTTGAGTAATAAATGCAATATACAGCGCTGTTACCAATACGGAGTCCAATCTAATATGACAAAAGAAAACAATCTTATGGCGGGGCTTCTCTTAATCCTTATGAAGCGCGAACTTAGCCTTACCGAGGGCGACATCATCCTTGTCCAACCTCATATTGAGGGTATGACCGTTGAAAATCCGGTGGTTGTGCCGGGATATGACCACGAACAAAT
>NZ_JAYGJO010000051.1:0-12417 GCF_035013185.1 Acerihabitans sp. TG2 | reverse complement strand
CTTGATGGCAAGCACACCTAAATTGCTGGAAGTGATTAATACCAGGCTGATTGAGCTGGATGCATTACTGGCTAAAAGTGACGTTCAGGAAGGCCAATGGTCTATGACTGATATCAGACTCTATCCTGTACTTCGTTCACTCTCTATCGCGAAAGGCGTAGTTTGGCCGGCTGGAGTCGGTACCTGGCGCAAGAAGATGACTAAAGATTGTGACGTTGCTCTGGAAGATGACGTCGCTTTCTAAAAAATAATTTCTACTGAGTCTATAGGTGTATTGCGTAATGTGATTAATCGCAATACACCTTTTTTATGAATTAATCTTTATTCCAGACCCAACGTAAAGACTCTGGGAATATTTCTCCTCCATGCATCAATGTATGACCTCCAACGCCAAACTCGAAACGGAAATCATAATCACGGTATTCTAACGCCGCGGCCATATTGCGATTAGCGAGGCGAATATCACCAAAGATGCCATTGATGTCTTTCTCGCCTGTTTGCAGAAATACGCGAATGTTTTTCTTGTTGGTTTTACGGATCATGTGCGGGTAATTATGTCCGCCGCGAATATCCATAAAACTACCACAGTGACTGATCACCGCACCGAAAAATTCAGGGCGCATCCAGGCGAGGTTGAAGGCACAGATGCCGCCAGAGCTGATACCAGCAGTCGCACGTTGTGACGGGTCTGACGTAATACTGTACTGTTTTTCTATAATTGGCAGCAGTTCCTCAATCAGGTAACGAGGATAGTCGTCATTGATCACATCATATTCGATACTCCTGTTATCGTTGCCACCCAGAATAGGGATACCTGGCCCCTTATCACCGGGTTGTACAAACAGGGCAATAGTGGCAGGAATATGCCCTTTATGGATCATGTTATCCAATGCAACATTGGCTTGCATCTCAGGACCAAGATAGAAACCACCATCCTGAAATATGATAAGATTAGCGGGTTCTTCGTGAGAATATTGGGCTGGGACATAAAGCCAGTAATCACGGCCGACGCCAGGATAAACCTTTTCACTAATGTGGTGATATCTGGTCAAAGACCCTTCGGGCACATTTTCTTGTTTAAGTGATTCTGCACCTAATTTATATGGCTCGTTGCCACTCAACGCCACGCGATATGCCTCCCGGTCTTTTTCCGGAATGGTTGGCGGGGAAACAAAATCGGGAATGACTGAACTGGTTATCCCACTTGGAACATAGAACGTATCTTCTTTAATAGATGGTTTTTTATCGGTCATTTATATGTCTCCTTAGTGATGCGGAAAAATAGCATTAAAATCAGGTGGTGTAATACATTAGGACTTTGTTAGTTTAAAAACTTGCCTCATCGTATTAATCTCTGTCTGATCAAGCCTTAGCTGGCAAGTTTTCACCACGTAGAACCAGGATATTCACTACAATGCACAGTAATAAACAAAACACAGATGTCCACATGCCATGAGCCATGCCTGATGAAAACGAGGAAAGGCCGCTATGGGCAATCATTGCGCCGAAAAGTGCGACACCAATAACGCCACCCAGTTGCCTTGCCGAAGCCATAAGACCGGATGCCATGCCTGCATCATGTTGCGAAATGGATGACAGCATAGAGTTCGTGATGGAAGGTACCGACATCGCGCTACCAATACCAACCAACATCAGCGCGGCGTTAAGAAACCAGAGCGAGCTGTTCCCGGCTAACTGTGATAACAGAACAAAGCCAATAATTTGTATGCTGAAACCGGTAATAATAATCCGTATATCACTCACTTTTTTTGCAACACGTGACGAAACCATGGTTGAAATCGTCAGTACTGCTGTCAGTGGAATAAATGACAGACCCGTCGTTATAGCGTCGTAATGCAGGATGCTCTGGAAGTAAATACTGAGGTCAAAAACGGTTCCGTAAAACGTCAGGTTAATGACAGCCCCACATAGTGCTGTTGTAGCCAGTACTTTATTTTTAGCTAAACGCGCGGGCAACATTGGGTACCTGATACGTTTCTGGATTATGACAAAAACACCAAAAAAAATGACAGCAGTAAACATCATTCCTGTGGGCATACCTGTCCACCCCTGCGCACTCAACTCAGTCAGCCCGCACGTCATGGCAGCAATACAAAAGGCAATGCTAACCTGGCCGAATACATCGATATTTTTATCTACCCTGGCGGAAGGTGAGGCAAAGCGATGTATCAAAAAGATTGCGAGTAAGCCAAGAGGTACATTAATCAGGAAAACGCTTCGCCAGCCAAGGTATTGTATTAAAAAACCGCCCAGCACAGGCCCTGCCGCCAGCGCAATTCCTCCGCACGCGCCCCACAAAGCAACCGCCATTCGTCTCATCGCAGGATCGGTGAAAGACAACCTGATGAGTGTTAACGAAGTCGGAACCAGCAAGGCAGCACCGATCCCCTGTACGCTCCTCATCGCGATTAGCATCGGCATGCTGCTGGCCAGCCCACAGCCTATTGAGCCCAGCGTGAACAAAGCAAATCCCCAGGTAAAAACATGACGGGCACCAAACTTGTCGCCGAATGCACCACCGGTAATCAACAGTGCAGAAAAGACCAGGGCATAACTGTTAATCACCCACTGAAGACCTGTGAGGTCGATATTAAAGGCCTCTTTAAGAGAGCCCAGACCAACATTAACCACGCTGACGTCCAGCTGTACAACCAGAAAACCGAGACACGTTGCTAACTGAATTGCCTTTAATGAAGCGGGCATTTTAGACATGAGTGATACCTGAGTAAGAAGTTAATCCGGTCAGGATATCCGTTGCACTTCTATGTATAAATACTAAAATATGCCACCATTCCATGTAAAAATGCATACATTATGAATTGGGAAGACTTACGGGTTTTTCTTGCAATAGCCAGAGCGGGCACCCTGTCAGGGGCGGCACGGTTATTAAATATTGACCAGGCGACCGTGAGCCGTCGTTTAGCCACCCTTGAAGCGCAGCTCAACGTCCGGCTTATTGAAAGACTGCCGCGCGAGGCACGGTTAACAGCGATAGGTCAAAAGATCCTTCAGGCAGCCAGGGACGTTGAAAGCAGCACGTTTAAAATTGAGCGGATGTCGGTTATCTCCAGACGGGAGCGAACAAGGCTCACAATCTCCGCTCCGCCCGTACTCGCCAGACACTTTTTTGCACCTAATATGCTGGCATTAACTCAGCAATTGCCGAGGGTACAATTATCCATTCTTAGCGATGCACACTTTGTTTCATTATCACGACTCGAAGCTGACCTTGCAGTGAGGTTATCTCCGGGCGTAAAAGATTCGGATATCATCAAAAAAATTGGACGCATGGAGTTTGCTCTCTATGCGGGCAGGGAATATCGCCATATTGAAGAGCCTGATAAGTGGGGGTTTATAGCTTATCCCGAACGGCAAACTGATTTCGACCATAAGCGATGGCTTTACGAGACGGTTGGTAAAAGACACGTGGTTTGCGAAATGACGGATCTGAGTCACCAGTACGAAGCGGCTTGTTCCGGCGTGGGTGTCGCAGGTCTGCCATGTTTTATCGCAGATTGTGATGCCCGCTTAATCAAACTCGAAACGAGTCAACCTATGCTGAATCTGGGTATCTG
Organism: Acerihabitans sp. TG2; assembly: GCF_035013185.1. NCBI lineage: Bacteria > Pseudomonadati > Pseudomonadota > Gammaproteobacteria > Enterobacterales > Pectobacteriaceae > Acerihabitans > Acerihabitans sp. TG2. The sequence goes on along the minus strand of NZ_JAYGJO010000051.1, from coordinate 8,821 downwards.
GATAGCGAAACATCCCGATCGACGAAATGACGAACTGGTGGCCGAGGCTTCCAATATGATAACTAATTTACTCATTAATCATGGATTAAGCTCACCAACACATGTCCCCTCTACGTTACCCGGCAACCTGAAGCGTTGTAAGTGATTGCTCGCCTGAAAAACGGGAGTGACCATAGATTCCGTTTTCCAAGCAGACCCTAGCTGATCAATACGGATTTCCTCTGTCCTGGTAGCCAAGTGAAATAGCGGTGTAGGGTCTTGCTGGTCAAACAGCGGGTAGGCCAATAACCCGCAGGCTGCGCACCCCTTGGGCACCACGAATTAGCACTCCTTCTATATCGGCCGTAGCCGACGGCCCGGACATCAGTACCGAATAACGCGCGGTCAGAAATTCTGGGCGGCGGTAAGCCAGATGCAGATTAGGTAAAATATCCCGGATATTAAGCAGCACCACCAGATGCTGGGCAAGATACCCCAGCGTATTCACCCGGCATTCCTGCTCGCTTAGCCATATTGAACCGGTTTCCGCCACGCCGAAGCGCGCCTGCACGATACCTACCTCCACATCCTCCAGCGAGGCGGGTGAGGTATCCTTGGTTAGCGCCCGGTTGCCGATAATGCCGGCCACCGCCGAACAAAATACGCCACCTGCGGGGAATAGGCCGTGAATATAGTTACTGAGAGTCGTCTCGTCAGGGCGAGCGTCAAGAAAGGTGTTATCCCACACCCCACCCATAATGGACAGAGAAATGCCAAAAGCCTCCGGGGTGTCCTGGTAGTCTGCCGCAAAGGTGGGTAAATCCGGCAGCGCGCGTGGTGTCAGTTGATGCTGACTAACCTTATGCAGGATATCCTCGCGATCGCTCATCGTTTTTGCCTCTTATTCTTGGCGGACGTTTCCCCGGTGGTATCGCTGGCGGCTGCGCGGGCTTTCTGACGCGCCTCATACCAGCGGTGGAATGACTGGCGCGGTGAGTCCGGAATTTCCCGTGATTCGCCCCAGGCGTTTAACGGGTTATACAGCAAAATGCGCGGCAGCTTTGGTACCACTGCATTGGCGGTATCGACTACCGCGCGGTATAGAGTGGGATTGGCCAGGATCTTTCCGGCCGCCTTCATTGCACTTTTTTTAGCAAACGGCAACTCATTATTGCGCGCCACGATTTCACGCCACTTGAAGATCTGTTCATGGATATTAATCCGCACCGGACAAACGCTGGTACAACTGCCATTGAGCGTAGATGCAAACGGCAGGGTACTGTATTTTTTCAAATCCATGGTCGGGTTAATGATGGCGCCAATGGGACCGGAATATACGGCGCCATAGCTGATTCCGCCGCTGCGCCGGTAGACCGGGCACGTGTTCATGCAGGCGCTGCAACGGATGCATTTCAGTGAATACCAGAAATCCTCCATCCCCAGGCGTTCGCTGCGCCCATTATCCACCAAGATAAAATGCATCTGGCCACCCTGGCGCGGGGCGCGGAAATGGGAGGTATATTGCGTAATCGGAGAACCCAGGGCGCTGCGCGACAACAACCGGATAAATACCCCTAAATCCTCCATGCGTGGGATAATCTTCTCGATCCCGATAGATACCAGATGTAAGTCAGGCACATTGGCGCTTAAATCTGCATTGCCTTCATTGGTACACACAGTGACGGTGCCGGTTTGCGCCACGGCAAAGTTGCAACCGGTCATACCCGCTTCGGCCTGCAGGATAAGCGGCCGGGTTTTATCGCGCTGCTGCCCCGCCAAATAGTGCGGATCGGCATTATTAGGATCGGTGCCAAGGGTTTGCGCAAATACCCGCGCCACGTCGCTGGAGAGTTTATGCACCGCCGGTACCACAATATGACTGGGCATTTCATTGTCCAACTGTTGGATACGCTCGCCCAGATCGGTTTCGATTACCGCGATGCCGCGCGCTTCCAGGTAAGGGCGCATGTCACACTCCTCGGTGAGCATGGATTTACTTTTCACCAGGGTTTTTACCTGCCGGGTGCTGAGGATTTCATGGACCAGGCGGTTGTGGGCCTCTGCATCCTTTGCCCAATGCACCTGTACGCCATTGGCTTGGGCATTACGCTCGAACATGCGTAAATAATGGTCTAAATGGGTGAGGGTATGCTCTTTGATGTCTGAGGCCAGGGTGCGTAATTGCTGCCATTCAGGATGCGCCTTCATCTGCGCGTCGCGCGCCATGCGCAGGCTCCACAGTCGCTGATCGAGAAAGGTTTGGTGCTTTGGGCTGGCCAAGAACGTCCGCGAGCCTTTGACATGATCGATAGCTTTCATAACACTCCTTTCTTGTTTTCAGGCGGCGTCGCCATTAAGGATTTGCGCAATATGGATAAACTTCAACTGCATACCCATGCGCTGGGCACAGCCCTTCTGGTGCATCAGGCATGACATATCGGCCGAAACTATATACTCGGCACCGGCGGTCTGGTGGTCGTTAACTTTGTCATAGCCCATTTTGGCCGAGACCGGCGCCTCTGTGACGCTAAAGGTACCGCCAAAACCGCAGCATTCATCTGGCCGCTGCGGCTGAACAAATTCAATGCCTTTGACCTTGCCCAGTAAATCCATCGGTTTGGAAAATGGCGGTTCATTAAGTTCGGAAGTACTGGCATGGCGCAGATCGCGTAGGGCGGTGCAGCTATTATGCAGACCGACCTTATGAGGAAACTCAGCCCAGGGGAATGACTCGACGCATAGAATATCATGCAGGAATTCCACCAATTCGAAGGTACTGCGGCGAACATGCGCCACTTTCTCGGTTTGCTCAATGGCATCAAGATTGGCTCGCACATGATGAACGCAACTGCCCGACGGGGCCACGATATGATCATAGCGGCTGAAATTACGCACAAACAACGCCTCGGCGCCGGCGGCATCGTCCTTACAACCGCTATTGGACATCGGCTGACCGCAGCAGGTTTGCTGCGGCGGATAATCCACCTCGCAGCCGAGGCGTTCGAGCAGCTCCAAGGTAGCTATTCCCACCTGTGGAAAATAGGCATCGATAAAGCAGGGGACAAACAGGGCAACTTTCATCGGACCTCCACTGTCGGCGCGAACCCGGGGGGCGGCGCAATTGAATAACGGCGTGATATGAGCACGCCGTAGTGTTATCCCACTGGTTTTTTACAACATGACTTAAGCCTGATATTGCAGATAAACCACGTGTGTTTGCAGATACTCCTCCAGCCCGTGACGACCATCGGCTCCACCAATACCTGATTTTCGCCAGCCGGCGTGGAAACCCTGCATAGCCTCGAAATTCTCGCGGTTGATATAGGTCTCGCCGAATTTTAGGCGTTTAATGGCCGTCATTGCCGTGTTTAGATCGCGGGTGTAAATCGAGGAGGTCAGACCGAATTCACAGTCGTTGGCCATCTGCACTGCCTCGTCCAGGGTACAAAAGCTGGTGATCGGCAATACCGGCCCGAAAGTTTCCTCGTGCATAATGTCCATTTCCTGCTGGACATCGACCAGCAGGGTAGGCTGGAAAAAATAGCCTTTATTGCCGGCGCGATGGCCACCGGTGATAAGCCTGGCCCCTTGAGCCACGGCGTTATCGACTTTATCCTGTACGCTTTTAAGCGCGGCGGCATCGATAAGCGGGCCCATATCCAGCATTTTTTCCTGCGCTGGATCACCAAATTTAACCTGTTTAAATGCCTCAGTCATGCGGGCGATAAATTCTTCTTTTATGCCTTCCTGCACATATACGCGTTCAGCGCAGTTGCATACCTGGCCGGTATTGATAATACGCGAATCAAGAATGGCCTTCACCGCCAGATCCAGATCGGCATCGTCCATCACAATGGCCGGCGCCTTGCCGCCAAGCTCCAGCGATACCTTGGTGATGTTTTTTGCCGCTGCCGCCATTGTCTGCTCACCGGCGGCAACGCTGCCGGTCAGGCTAACCATCCCAACTTTGGCATTGGCTGCCAGCTCTTGACCGACCACTGAACCCCGGCCGGTAATAAGATTAAACACCCCTTTGGGCAGCCCCACCTCATGAACGATTTCGGCAAAGGCGATAGCATTGTTCGGCGTCAACTGGCTGGGTTTAATCACAATAGTATTGCCGGTAATCAGCGCCGGCGCTGCCTTGCGCGCTATAAGGAAAAAAGGGAAGTTCCAGGGCAGGATACCGGTAGTCACTCCGATGGCCTTTTTAAACACAAAGATATTTTCATTGCGCCGGTCACTTTGCACGATCTCCCCTTCGTAACGACGTGCCCATTCGGCCATATAATCCAAGTAATCTGCGGTAAACAGTACCTCGGTATTGGCCAGACCGTGGGTTTTTCCGCCTTCGGCAATGATAATATCGGTTAATTCCTGTTCGCGTGCACGGATACCGGCCGCAATTTTATGCAACCAAACGCCCCGTTCTTGTGCCGGCAAGTCTTCCCAGTTATTTTGCGCGCCTTCAGCTGCGTCGATGGCCGCGTGTACCTCGTCCACACCGGCGTCGGGCACCTGTGAAATGACTTCCTCAGTGGCTGGGTTCAACACATCAATCCATTTATTGCCGCTGAAGGTAATAAATTCACCATTGATATAAAGTTGTTGCTGTTTAATTGCCATTGCTGCAACTCCATTAAAAAATTGTAGGGTATTTGTTACGCATTCCATGAAATTTGTACTCTGGCCGAGGCAATAAAGCAATGCCCTGCGTCAGGTATTTCGGTAAAGGAATATTCCGGCGCGGCAAGGTAAGAACAATGGAATCAACGGCAATGGTGGCAAAGATAAATAAAAAAATATATTATAATACAGCCAGTTAAAATAAACTATGCTGTGATTTTTCCTTCCGAAGATAACAAAATGGTAGGCTGTATTTCACACAACTAATAAGTTTTACAGAATTTTGGCAAGTCCACCTTCATTCCGTTGCCAAGGGCAGGGTGTAGTTGGCAAGGAGACAAAGAACCTTGTGATGAATATCACAAAATGATAAGGCTATCTCCTGGATTAAATGTCATTAAAAACCCTGTTTCTGTTCACAGAAATAATATTTTGATGTACTAGGTACAATATTAAAGCGATGGCGGCAGTGTACCAATAGCATACTGGAAATTGTTGGTGCGTTGCAGAATAACGCCGATCACCAACGGGCTGATGACGCCGTCAGAATGCGCGAACCGATGTGATCCAGTACCTAGCCCAAGGTGAGCTAATAGAGGAAGGCGCTGGTTCGCAATGGCGGATGTATGTTTCCTGATAGCAATGAATGAATAAGTTTCATTAGTTACAACATACAATATAGTATTTTTTTAAAACATCATCACCTGCAAGCCATAAAAACACCGCCAAACGACGGTGTTTTCTTATAACGTCTGGTAGGAAAAGGCGGGGGTTTATAATCCGCGTTTTTCCATCAGGACTGCCAGATCAACCAAGCGGTTGGAAAATCCCCATTCGTTATCGTACCAGGCAAGAATCTTGACCAGTTTACCGCCGATCACCAGCGTGGAGAGGCCGTCGATAATGGACGAACGCGGATCACCGCGATAATCACTCGATACCAGAGGTTCATCGCTGTAGCCAAGAATACCTTTCAGAGGGCCGGATTCAGCCGCCTGACGGAAAGCTGTGTTGATTTGCTCGACCGTTGCTTCACGTTTCAAATTTACGGTCAGATCGACGATAGACACTACTGGAACCGGCACGCGCAGTGAGTAACCGGTCATGCGTCCGGCGAGTTCCGGGATGACTTTCCCGATGGCTTTCGCCGCGCCGCTGGAATACGGAACAATCGAAACCGCCGCAGCACGGGCACCGCGTAAATCCTTTTCCGGCTGATCGTGCAGTGCCTGACTGTTGGTGTAAGCGTGCGTCGTATTCATCAGGCCATATTCAATCCCGAAGGTTTGATGCAGAACCTGAGCTGCCGGAGCCAGACCATTGGTCGTACAACTACCGTTACTGACCACTTTATGTTTGGCTGGGTCGTACTGATCGTCATTCACGCCCAGTACGATGGTGATATCGTCATCTTTACCCGGTGCGGAAATAATGACGCGTTTCGCGCCGCCTTTGGTGATATGCACCTCAGCTTTGGCTTTATCGGTGAAGAAACCGGTGGCTTCGATCACGATATCAACGCCTGCGCTGCTCCAGGGGATCTCGGCCGGGTCTCTTTCAGAGAACACGCGGATAGCTTTGCCATCGACCCACAATTGGCCTTCGCCTGCTTCAACAGTGGCGTTTAGTGTGCCGGAAAGAGAATCATATTTAAGAAGATGGGCGAGGGTTTTGCTGTCGGTAAGATCATTGATCGCCACCACCTGAAAGTTGTCGCGACCGAGCGCGGCACGTAAGACATTTCGACCGATTCTGCCGAATCCATTAATACCAACGTTGACCATGATGCACTCCTTAATTAGCGGAACTGCATATAATGTAGGCTTAAGCTGATATGGCGTAAATGACAATAAAGAATCAATTTACGCCAACATGCGTGAGCAGAAACGTTCACGATATTCGGTGGGTGTCAGTTGCAAATTTCGCTCAAAAACGCGGCGAAGATTCAGGCCAGTGCCGAAGCCGGTCATGACCGCTATTTGTTCAACGCCCAGAGTCGTTTGTTCAAGCCGCTGTCTGGCGGCATTCAGACGGACTTCCTCGACATACTTCGCCGGCGTTATCCCGGTTTCACGAGTAAAGACGCGAGTGAAATTGCGCGGGCTCATCGCGACACGCTCAGCCAGTTTCTCTACTGAAAGATCTGTCGTGATATTCTCCGGTAGCCACCGTTGGAGGTCGCGAATCGGGCCTTCTGCGGCCTGATTCAACAGATAGCGGCTGAACTGCGCTTGACTGCCTGGCCTGCGCAGGAACATCACCAGGTCCTGAGCCACATCGCGTGCCAGATTGAAACCGTGGTCGTCCTCAACCAGTGCTAGGGTGAGATCAAAGCCTGAACTGACGCCGCCGGAGGTCCAGACCGTGTCGTCCTGAATGTAAATCGGACCGCGTTCAACAATCACGTCAGGGAATCTAGATTGCAGGGTATCAAGCAAACGCCAGTGCGTGGTGGCGTGACGTCCATCAAGCAGACCGCTTTCAGCCAGCAACATCGCGCCACTGCAAATGGAAACGACACGTCCGGCATGAGACGCCGCCTGTTTCATCCACTGGACAACGTCTGAGCCTTCTTTTTCTGTCAGACCTTTACCGGTGATAAGAATGGTATCTCGTGACACTTCCGGGTCCAGATCGCACAATCGGTGGTCAGCCAGCAAGTTCAGGCCGGAAACACCATGAACCACATGGTGCTGTTGCGTCGTGGCCACCGTTACCTGATAAGCTGGCGTTGTGGCATTTTTAGACATCAGGCGATTTGCCTGCATCAGGATATCGGCGATACCGGTTGCTTCGAACAACATGCCACCGTCTGGGACAATAATCAGAAATGTATGCATGGCATTAAAAATACTTTATATACAAAATAAGTCAAGTCACAGTATGTGGAATGAAAGAAAGAGCAGGGCAAGTCCATCGTAAAGTACTGAGCTTTCGCACGTTAAGTCGACTCCGGACTGCCCAAAATGCCAATTAATACATGACCATCAGTGACGATAACGGTATCTTGTCTTCGTCAATAATCCCGAATTTCAACTATGGTATTTCATGACTTCATTACTTAAAAACCCGTCTCGTTTATGCATGATTCTCATGCTGATGATTTTAGCCGGCTGCTCCAGCAAACCGCATTATAAAAAATATGATTCGCACGCCTTTGACCATGAAATCGAAGATGCCGCTGACAAATATAATGTCGACTGGAAACTGGTAAAAGCCATTATCCAAGTTGAGTCCAGCTACAATCCCCAAGCAGTAAGTCCTTCAAATGCTATTGGTTTGATGCAGCTGAAAGCCTCAACCAGCGGTTGTGATGCTTACCGTTACAAAGGTAAACGCGGCTGCCCGGACAACGATGATTTGTTCGACCCGGAAACCAATATTGATTTAGGCACGGCATATCTCAGCGCGTTGCAACATCAGCAACTAAACTGGATCAACGATCCGGTCACGCGTCGTTATGCCACAGAAGTCGCATACGTCAATGGTGCCGGTGCATTGCTCAGAACATTTTCCAGCAATCGCCAAACAGCCATCAGCATGATCAACCAACTTTCGCCCGACGCGTTTCACTGGCACGTCCGCCAGTATCATCCGGCGGCTCAGGCCCCGAGGTATATGGCGAAAGTCGAGAAGGTGTATGAGGGTTTGTAGCTTTTAACGTATCAGACCGGAGCCTTCGCTACGTAACTTCTGCAGCATAATGATACTGCTGATATTTCAGAATTCACGTAGCGCGATCAATGGAAAAAACGTTTTCTTGCAAAGAAAGGTGGTATCCGATGGTAAATAATATGTTCTCTGATTTTCCAGATGGGGCAGTCAGCAGAGAAGCTGAGACCTTTGAAGCATTGCTAACTCAGCCAGGTGTGCGTATCGAGAGAATTATTTCGACCGGGCAATCGAGCACGCCAGATTTCTGGTACTGCCAGCCGCAAAACGAGTGGGTGATGGTGATACAAGGTTCTGCAGCTTTGCGACTGGAAAATGAAGCAGGAGAACGTGTGTTGAAAGCCGGTGACTTTGTGAATATTCCTGCGTTTTGCAAACACCGGGTTGAATGGACAGATACTACAGAAAAAACGATCTGGCTGGCGGTGCATTATGGGTGAAGAAAATACTGATGAGGCAGGGAAGATTGATTAATGGCGTCGGGGATGGTTGGTGCATTAACAGTATTCTTATTTAACATAATATACATTATGCGCACCAAAGT
>NZ_JAYGJO010000050.1:0-13348 GCF_035013185.1 Acerihabitans sp. TG2 | reverse complement strand
GAACTGCCCAAGCTAATGCGCACCATATCGATGAGCAACCTGTCCATACCTACCCGGTGTTTGCTGGAATGGCAATTACTCACGTTAATACGCCCGGCGGAAGCGTCGGCGACAGCATGGGCTGAGATCGATAAAGACAGTAGGGAATGGCGTATACCGGCGGAGAGGATGAAGGCGAAGCGAGATCATATCGTTCCGCTATCAAAACAAGCATTGGCAATCTTGGATATCATGCGCCCCATCAGCGGCAACAGGGAGCATGTTTTCCCAAGCCGCAATGATCCAAAAAAACCGATGAACAGCCAAACGGCTAATGCCGCGTTAAAACGCATCGGCTATGGCGGGAAGTTAGTTGCGCATGGCTTGCGATCTATAGCTAGTACTGCTATGAATGAGGCAGAATTTAATGCGGATGTAATTGAGGCGGCTTTGGCCCATAGCGATAAAAATGAGGTTAGAAAAGCGTATAATCGCTCTATTTATCTCGAACAACGAAAAGAATTAATGGAGTGGTGGGGTTTTTTCGTTGGTAAGCAATGATAAAATAAATAATCAGTAGAGAATATCTAAATATGCTACTGATTATTGAATATTTATAAACCATCTGTATTTAATATTTCAATAAATCCTCCATCGCAAAAGTCATTATTTTTGGATAACGAGTATAATAATGCAGTACGCCAATCATTCAAACCTAATTTTTTAGCAAAAGATTCACAGTTTCGCTCCAGAAAATATGCGACATAATTTTTACCGCCACTATTATACACATCCTCAATAGCTATTGAAAAAGAACATAAGAATAAATTTATTTCTTTAGATAATCTATTATTTAAGTCTAATTTGTCAATTTGAAATTTCAAGATTTTATAGTAATCATCGTCGAAATCTGCAATTTTAACTATATCAAAAACAACCTTAAGGCTATCATCATTAATATATGTATTCGCGATAAAGAATCTTACATCTGTTGGAAATATATCATAATAATTGTGTACATACCCTTCTTGGGAATTTAATGCAACATGTGTTGATTTTTTCTTATTGCAAATATCACAGCTAGGAATCAAATTATGTGAATAAATTGAAAGCAAGTTATACTTATTTTTTGGCAAATAATGATCTAATTGATTTGCGGGCCCAATTCCACAATTTGGACAACGAGAAGCTGATAATAATAATTTCGAACGCAGATATGCAAGTCGCCCGTTTTGCTGTATTTCTTTATAACCCTCTAAAAATGCTTTTTTAGTTTCGTCTGAAATATCGCCTCCGGCCAGACCAATATGTGGCCTACCTTTTAATGAATCATATAGGGTATATATTTTAGATATACTTTCTTTTTCAATAGCATCTAACACGTATTTTTTACTTCCATCAACGTATGTCAATGCGATATCTATCTCATTTAAGCAATCATCTACGTTAGGGATTTCAATTGACCACATCATTATTCCTTATTTGACAGTTTAGTCATAATATATGCTCTTGCCTGCATGCTAATCTCTTCACTAAATAATTTCTCTATTTTATTCATAATTTCATATTTATGCACAACCTTGTTATTATTTATAGAGTATAATTTTATAACCTCATCAAGTTTAGAATGAAAATCAGTAATGTCAGATGATAAACCAAATATATGAGATGTTATCAATCCAATATTTTCTCCATAGGTTTGTATTCCTGGTGAAATAGCTTTTGTCATATTACCCGAACGAATAATTATATTTACTTGTCTACTTACTGTTTCTTGGACTACTACAGGTGAATGAGTAGCAATAATCGCAAAAGCATCTTTGATATCTAAAACTAATCTTATAGCACTCATTAAGACTGATAATAATGGTGGGTGCAAATGAGTTTCTGGTTCATCAAATAATATAAGAGATCTTTTTTCTACATGAAAAATTAAATTAACCAAAGAATGCAATACAAATTTATGACCTGTACTTTGTCGCATGAATATTTCAAAAAAATCATCTAATTCAAATTTATTATCAAATAAATCAACAATTTCTTCAAAAGAAGTTTCTTTTCTTAAAACTAAAAAAACCTGGAATAATATATCTTTTTTGCTTTTACTTTCGTAGATCCCTTTCATCAAAGTTGAAAATTCAGAGGCTAGTGTTCGAATAGATTTCAATATAGTAAAATTCTGTCTGTCACTAAGAATATCATCATCGGAAAGTTTAGTTTCGTCACCAACTGACCGCCCCTCCAAAAAACCACCAATCTCTTCACATATATCTCTCATGCCACAATATATATATCTGCCAGTATTATTTTTCAGGTCTTTATATATTTGTTCTTTTTCATTAAAGTAAATACCAGGAATTTGGAAACTATCAAACGAACTGTAGGATATATTTATTATTTTTGGAAAACCAATTCCTTCAGGCTCGATTCGTCCAATTTTTCTAAAAACCCCATCATTTCTATCTTTAGTTGATGCAAATGCCACCCTAGATATTTTTGCGAGAAGAGTACTTTTCCCCGTTCCATTCCTTCCTATTATTATAGCCATTCTTGACGGCAAAGAATATTCATTAGTTGAGTTTGAATTATTTGAATTGAAGTCAAAGATAATGGGATCAATCATACCTTCATAATGAAATATTATTTTTAAATCTACACTTGGCAGCATGTTGTATTCACGATTAAGTATATGATTTGAAAGAGTAAAAATATCATCATCATCATCAATATCTCGCATAATGGATTGTTCCCATCCGCGTTCATTTCCAAACTCATATAAATAATTATCTATTGTGTTAATATCCCTTAACGAAAATCTAATTTTCTCTATTATGTCATCATCTAGACTCGCCATCCTCTCGTAATAGTCTAAAGTCTGTCCTACAGAACAGTAATCATCTGATAAATATTCCATGCCACCTAATTTAAGTAGGTGTCCATCAGAAGTGGTTTGTCCCTTTTTTAAAATTTTTACTGGACCAATATAATAAATTGATTTATCTTTTGAATATTTCCCTGACAAATATAAATGATATAAAGTATAAAAGCTAAAATCATTCCAATTATCTTGTTTTAGATAAAAGATGGCATCATCATCCGTTTCTAAAGGGGCATTTTTTGATGGTGGTAATATTTTAAAAAACATGGAATTCCTCATATCAAAGTGTCATCATCAGGTCGGAAGCATTTAACTAGAGATCATATGCATTCAATGTACATCAATTAGCTCATTAAACACCAGCGCGCGCAGTGTCCCCCGCCTGCCCGCTGTGACTACATCATGCACTTCTAATGCACGAGCTAATAGCCCATAAAGCCCATATACAGCGGGCTTTCAGGCGTTTTTAGGGGTATCTCTTGCATGCAGATCTATGCACCCACTGCATGCACAGTCATGTTACGGCAGGCTGACCAGAGAAAAGGCTGTTTCACGGAAGCGTCGGGGTGGAGCATCTACCCCACCCGGAAGAATGTCTGATATGCTGATTAGTGCAAACGGGCACCAGAACCATAACGATTTAATACCCGTTTTTCTGGCTGTGTTACTAATGCTACCGGTGCGATCTCGGGTTCCGGTGGTCGGGTAATAATTCTGTCTACACTTTCCACCGATTTAAAGGTACTTGAGCATTGCAAATTTTGGCATTGATAATACGCTTCTTTGACCTGCTCCGATAAATACCGGCTGGAGCGAATATGTGATGCTGCGCGGCAAACAGGACAGCGCATCATGGTCGTGTTTCCTCGTTATTTTTTTTACCTTGTTTATTTTCTTGTTCCTTTTTTCTTTTCAATAATGCTTCGGCTAATCGCGTTCGTCTAACCGGGCTGTTATATAATTCACGGTCGAGACCTTTCATCACATCCGGGTGTTCCAGGCCAATTTGCATCGCTATCGGCTCTTTTGTCATATCCATGGGGGTTATTTTGCAGATCGCGTGCATTAGTTTTCCGACCATCTCCATAATTTCCTGATAAACGTCGCTGTCGGAATGACTGTACGGATGACGTAATGCCACGCTTAATTTCATTGCACGCACCAGGTGCGGCAACTGAATGGTGCTCAAGGAGTTATAAACCTCGTGGCGGGCATACGCATAGGCGGCACGGATATGGGCCTCTTTATAGGTTTTCGCCGTGCCACAGCAACGCAACATCACCTGTTTTTGATCCCATTCCATATCCTCCAGCAAACCGGCAAATTCTTTTGTCAGTTCCCGCTGCGCGATCCGGGTGTTATGTCCGGCTTTCAATTCGTCGGTCATTTCGCCGCGCAAACTGCGAAACAACTTACGCCAGTTACTTTCCGACTCCTGGCTGGACACTTCCGCGTCGTGTTGTTGCTGGTGACAGCGGGTGATGGCTGTCTTGATATCCTCCAGGGCCGCGACGTTAGCATTATGCGCGCTGCGGGCCTTGTCCAGGTCGGCCAGGATTTCGATCATATTCTCAGAAAGGGGGCGTGTGCTTGTGCTCATGGTAAAAACTCGTGTTGTTGGGGGTGTGCTTATTCTGTCCGGCACCACACAACAGCTCAATGTCATGGGGTTTGTTTGGCGATGGCACAACAGACGGTCAAAAAGTGTCCAATTCAGCCCTCAATCAAAAAGAGTTTTTATATAAACTGTTCACCACTCTTCACCTTTTTAAAAAAGTAATATAATTCAATAAGTAAAGAGGTGAAGAGTTTACGATTAACTCATCACCAAGTATTCACCCCTGTTCACCGGGTTTAAAACAGCCTTTTTCTTGGTCAGCTTTTTTGAATGTTTTTACCTATTAATAAATGTTAATCATGGCAATTTTATTTATTAAAGCAATTTGTCAATGACCAAATATTACAGGGTAGAACAGGGTGCAACTGAAATAAAAATATCTGCAATTTTAGCGTTCTATGGCACAACACCCCCTTGTTGCCACGGCAAAAAATAACCACATAATAGGCAGCTACCAGACACATCCACCCGGTCACGGCCACGTATGGCCGCACTCATGATAAGGTAGCTTTTGATGCTTGCAGTTGCTCAACACACCCCACCGGCTTGCCCGCCACCCTTGTTAAACGGCTATCCCTCTGACCGCTTTATGCGCCTACCGGAAGTCATTAATACCACCGGGCTGTCCCGCTCATCGATTTACGATTACATCAGCCGTGATGCGTTTCCGTCGCAGATCTCCCTGGGCGGTAAAAACGTTGCCTGGCTGGCCTCGGAAGTAAATGAATGGATGAATAGCCGTATTGCCGCCCGCGATGAGGAGTCCCGCCCATGATCACCGTGACGCTGAATTCACAAGACTTTACCCTGACCGACAAAGAAGCCGAATACCTGTCGCTGGCGGTAGCCTCGGCCATCAGCCACCCCGAAAAGGTGGTACGCAGTTTGATGACCGCGCACTGCGGCTCTATGGGCGTGCGCTTGACCGCAGCAAAACCCTTTGAGTCGCATTCGGGCCTCATCGGTCGGGAGAAGTACTACACCGTATTGCCTGCCCGTAAAGGGCGTACCGATATGCAAACCGACTGCTGAGAATTTACCGTGCTACTGCAAAAAAGCCTTTTCTCTGGCGAGCCAGTTCGTTATAGTTTCCGCGCTGCCGCAAAATCGGCAGCCGGGCGTGGAAACCCGAGCAAAACAAAGGCGACACAACACGCGCCTAGCGTGTTTTTTTATGTCGTGGCCTTAGTCTGCCGTTTTCTTGCGCAGCGGTATTTGTACCGTTGCCGCAGTCATACAATGGTGGCTCAGGCGGGGCTGACTTCGGTCAGGCCGGTTTCCTTTGTTGCCGGTATTTCCACCCCCGTCTGGGCTACCACCCATAAGCGTGGAAACTTCGGTGGTAGCTGTTATCAGCTAACAAAGGAGGCCATCACCATGGCTACGTCCCCCATTATTTCTCATTCCGCCTTTACCTTTATTTTTGCCGCCGTGCGCCGCAGTGTGCCCAATAGCCGCCCGTGCATGGTGCGTACCATCGCTACTTGTGAACACGACGCCCGCCAATCGTTGGCGCGGGATTATGTCCTGTCGTTTGCCGGTCGCCTGCCGGTGCGGGAGGTGGCATGAACACCTTAGCCGCCCGTTTTCACGCTGATGAGTCTTACCCTATTCCCCATGCGGATTTTTTACGGCTCCAGAACGCCCATAATATGGGGGTGCTGTTTCTCGATATGCTCGACCGCCAGCACTGCCTTAGCCTCGATGCCGAACACCACCTTAATGACAATTTCGCGGCGGTGGTCGCCGTGCTGACCGACCATATCGGCCAGGTGGTGAATACCTGTGAATCCCTGATTTCCGCCAGCATGGAGGCAACCCGCTGATGAATACTAATAATCAATCCTGTATCCCGGTAGAGCTGCGTATTGCGCTCTATCGCCGCGCCGTGGCCTGTGCCTATCAGACCACCTGCCAACGGTACGGCATCCAAGTGGCCTTAAGCCTCGATGCCCTGGAAGCCAAAATTGCCAATGAGGTGGAAGCCTTCCATGTGGCAGAGCATGGCCCTGAACTCGGCGTGGAAATCGCCTGTGCCATGTTGGGCGATATGGTGACGCCGGATTTTCTCGACGCCTCGCCGCGCCTGACGACATTAGGCGAACGGGTGATGGATGAAGTCTGCCAGCACCATTTAAAAACCGTCCGCCTCAACGCCACCCTACATTAAGGACACGCGCATGAACGTAACCGACACCATGCGCAGCGCGCAAGGATATTGGCCGCAACTGTTACCGGCCCTGGGCATTAAGGTGGCCCTTAACGGACAACATTCCCCTTGCCCGCTGTGCGGCGGTAAAGACCGCTTTCGTTTTGACGACAAGGCCGGTAAAGGCTCTTGGATTTGCAACCAGTGCGGGGCCGGTGACGGACTCAACCTGGTAGAAAAGGCGTTACAGCTTTCACCGTCCCAGGCAGCCCGCCAAGTGGAGGAACTGATAGGCGACAGCGCGCCCGCCGTCACCGCTACGTTGACCGAACAAGACAAGACCCTGGCACGGCAAAACGCGGTCAAACAGGCGCGTCAGATAATCGCCGCTGCCATCGAACAACCCCGGCAAACCTACCTGGCGGTCAAAGGCTGGCCGGGTGTAGAAACCCTGACCCTGGCGCAACCGCTGCGCGTCGGCGGTATCGGCTATCAGCGCGGTGACCTGGTGGTGCCGTTGACGATTGCCGAGGGTGAGGTGGTTAACGTACAGCTTATCAATGCCGCCGGTGATAAACGCACCTTACCCGGTGGACAGGTGAAGGAGGCATTTCACTGTTTTGCCGGTATCGACAATAAACACCTGTGGCTAACCGAAGGTTATGCCACCGGCCTGACGGTGCATGAACTGACCGGGGAGTCGGTGTATGTGGCGCTTAGCGCCAATAATTTGCCGTCACTGGCGGCCTTGCTTAAGGAGCTATACCCGGACGCCACGTTATTGATTGCTGCCGACCGTGACGACAATGGCACCGGCCAGGCCAAAGCCGAGGAAACCGCCCAGGCGGTTAACGGCGTGGTTGCCCTGCCGCCGGTTGCCGGTGACTGGAACGATATTTATCAGCGCCAGGGCCATGAGGCGACCCGTTTATTGCTGCGGACCTTTATCACCCCGGCCTGGCACAGTCCGTTTGAGACCATTAGTGACGCTGATATCAAGGCCATGAGCACCAGTGAAAAAGCCGAACTGGTGGCCGGCCACTATCACGGTGATTTGGCGGTGCCGGTGTTGGGTGAAGAAATATTGCAGTATGACGGCGGCGCCTGGAAAGTCCTGCCACCGAAACTGATTAACCGCGAGATTGCCACGCTATTTCAAAAGGCCCGCGCCCCGTTCTCGGCTTCCGGCATCAACAGCCTGGTCGATACGCTAAAACTCATGGTGCCACAAATGGGCGACCCGGTGCGCAGGCTGATAGGCTTTCGTAACGGGGTATTTGATACGCTGGCCGGGGAGTTTCGACCACACCGTAAGGAAAACTGGCTTCGCACCGTTAATAACGTGGATTATACCGCACCCAAAGCGGGGGAAAACCTGGCCGACGATGCGCCACACTTCTGGCAATGGTTAACGCGGGCCGCCGGGCATAATAGCGATAAGCAGGACAATATCCTCGCGGCGTTATTTATGGTGTTGGCAAACCGCTATGATTGGCAATTATTCCTGGAGATCACCGGCCCCGGCGGCAGCGGAAAAAGCATTATGGCGACCATTGCCACCATGCTGGCCGGGGAAGATAACACCACCTCGGCCACCATCGACACCCTGGAATCCTCCCGCGAACGGGCCTCGGTGGTGGGATTCTCACTGATTATTTTACCCGACCAGGAGAAATGGAGCGGTGACGGCGCGGGCATCAAGGCCATTACCGGCGGCGATGCGGTGGCTATCGACCCCAAATACCGGGACGCCTACGCCACCCATATTCCAGCGGTGATCCTGGCGGTCAATAATAACCCGATGCGTTTTAGCGATCGCAGCGGTGGCGTATCCCGCCGCCGGGTGATTATCCATTTCCCCGAGGTGATCGCCGCCGGGGATCGTGACCCACAGTTAAAAAACAAAATCCGCCGCGAACTGTCGGTGATTGTGCGTCACCTCATGCAACGGTTTGCCGACCCGACCGATGCTCGCCGCAGACTGGAAGCGCAACAAAACTCCAATGAAGCACTGGAAATCAAACGTAACGCTGACCCGTTAGTGGACTTTGGCGGTTATCTGCTGGCAAACAGCGAGGCCAACGGCATGTTTATGGGCAATGCCAATATCACCCCACGCAACCCGCGCAAATATGTCTATCACGCTTACCTGTCGTTTATGGAGGCGCGAGGCTACCAGAAACCCATGAGCCTGACCGCGTTCGGTCTGGCGCTGTCGGGGATCTTACGTGAGTACGGGTGCGAACTGATCAAGCACAAAAGCAAAAACGGTATCCAAACCAACCTTGACTTAAGCGATGATAGCGAGGCGGATTGGCTGCCGCAGTGCAACGCGGTGTAACCTCGATATGAACAAAAACTAACCGGCTCCGGCCGGTTTTTTATATAATTTGGACTAAAGTGTGTCTATCATCAAGATAATATTATATGTAACCTGATATTTGTTATACTCGTCACCATATCAGCCAAGGTAACAAATGAAAACAGTTTATATATTAGGTGCCGGATTTTCTAAGGAAGCAGGCGCACCAAATCAAACAGAAATAATGAATTGTATATTTTCAAAGAAGGATAATGATAATTTAAAAAACCCCGATCATCAATATTTTAAGGATTTTTTGGTTAAGCAAATGAATTTTGACGAGAGTCAATTTAAATTAATACAACTTGAGGATATTTTTACACCGCTTGATCGCTGCCTTTCAGATAATATTAACTTCAGAGGACTAGGCATCACTGAAATCATGAAAATCAGGGAGTCGGTATTTAACTTGATCGGTCTAGCAATAAAAGATGAGCTTAATAAACATTCCAACAAAAAACATTATATTGATATCTTTGCTGATTACTTAGTTAACTTATCTGCAGAAAGAATAAACAATAGGCGCAAGAACAAAGACCCGGTTAGTGTTATTAGTACAAATTGGGATATACTATTAGATAATTCTATACATAACTCTATTCAAAAAAATTATATTGGTACTGCTGTAGTTGATTACTGTTGCTATATAAGCTCGTTAGACCCCCACGATGATACAGTTCAACCAGGACTGAAAATGTTGGGTTCTGGTGGTTTCAATGTCAAATTACTTAAACTTCATGGCTCCTTAAATTGGCTCCAATGCCCTCGCTGCATGCGAATTTATACGGGGTTTAGTGAAAAATTTGCAACACAAAAAAATAAGCGCTGTAGGCACTGCGATAATAATTTCCCCGAAGAGAATGGACATCATAAGTTAGTTTCCAACCTTATTATGCCGACTTTCATAAAAGATTTATCAAATCCTCAGTATAAAATTATTTGGCAAAACGCTGGAATTGAAATTTCTGAAGCCGATGAGTTGATATTTATTGGATATTCTCTTCCTAATGCTGATTTTGAAATGCGTCAATTATTGTCTAGAATGACAAAAAGAAATGCAAAAATAAAAGTGGTTGACTATATAAAAGACATTCATTCCCCAGAGGGAATTATTGAGCAAAATAAAGTAGCTATCCGATGGAAAGGTTTCTTTGGCAAAAGAAATATAATTTTTTATTTTGATGGAGCGTCAAAGTTCCTTATTAATGAGCATTACTTACCAAGTCTTGAGAATACTTAATTTTTGCAGGTTGGTTTGAAAATCCATATTCTCTATATAGCTCACTTGGACAGAGAAACAAACTGCTGACTGTCGTACTTCGATACAAGGCAAAACAAGCACAAAAATCAGTCAGTCCGCCTATTTTTACCGTTCCAGCGCAGAAGATATCGTTCTAGGGTGATGAGTTTATGGTAGCTCTTCACCAACTCATCACCACTTAATAGTATGTTTTATATAAATAAAAATCGAAGGTGAACAGGGTGAACAGTTTTGCGTAAAATCTTTTTTTTCTGGCATAGCCACGTAATACTATTGCCGCTTTTTGATTTAGTGTTAAATTTAGTATCAGATATCATACTAAGTAGGACTCGCTATGCTGGTACAACCTATCCTGGCTAATGCAGCGGTAAGCATCAGTGATTTTAAAAAATCACCCAATCGCGCGCTAAAAGAAGCCAACGGCCAACCGGTGGCGGTGTTAACCAACGGCCATATCTCCGGTTACTACGTTTCTCCGGAAACGTGGGAAGCCATGGTTGATTACCAGGAAGATATCGAACTGGCCAAGATCGCCCGCTCTCGAATGAGCGGTAAGCGCATCAAGGTCGATCTCGATAAGCTTTAATGAAAAAAAACCACCCTGAAAGCGATAATGAAATGATTGTGCTGGCAATGGTCAAGCATGAACGCACAGAAGTGTATAAAGCAGTAAAGCCCGGCTCTAACCGGGTGGCATGTACGGAAACAGCGGAACAAAATTTGCCTTCATCACCCCATCATTTTTCCGCATTGGTATACGTTTAGGTATACCTTAAAATCTGAATTGGCACTTAATCCATATTTACCAATGCATTACACGAAAAATTCAGATTCCCCTAGCAAGTCCAAGAAGCCCGCATGGCGCAAGCCCTGCGGGTTTTTTTATTTCTGCGGGATACTATGGAGATCTTGTGGCTTCCACAACTTTTAGGTACCTTCTTAGGTACCCGAGAGGCAGGTACCCATCCAGCGGGTACCTAAATGATGGAGGTACCTATGGCACGGTTAACAAACCCCCTCACCGATACGGAGATCAAAGCCGCCAAGCAACAGGATGCGGATTACACACTGCATGACGGCGACGGTCTGCAACTGCTAATCAAAAGCAGCGGCAGGAAAGTCTGGCAGATGCGCTACTATCGGCCTTTAACCAAAAAACGCGCAAAACTGACTTTTGAGCCTTACCCCGCAGTCACTCTGGCCGACGCACGGCAACGCTGTACAGCGGCCCGCGCCCTGCTGGTAAAAGATATTGCCCCTTATGAACACCAGCTTTCATTGCGCAAACAAGCGCTGGAAACCCAATCCAATACCTTTAAGGTCGTTGCCGAACGCTGGCTACAGTTAAAAAAGAGCAGCGTCACCGCCGACCATGCCTCAGATATGTGGCGCTCCCTCGAAAAGGATATCTTTCCCGCCATCGGCGATATCAGCATCACGGGCATTAAGGCGCGCACGCTGGTACCGGCTATCCAGCCGGTACAGGTCAGAGGCGCACTGGAAACGGTGAGACGGTTATGCCAGCGGATTAACGGGGGTGATGATCTATGCCATGAACGTTGGTTTGATCGATTCGGCTACCAGCGTCAACATCAGCAAGGCGTTCGAGAAACCACAGAAAAAACACATGCCCAGCATCCGCCCGGATCAACTGCCGCAACTGATGCAAACCATGCGGCTGGCTAACATCGAACTCCCCACCCGTTGTTTATTTATGTGACAGCTACTGACGATTAGCCGCCCTGCCGAAGCCGCTGAGACGCGCTGGCAAGAGATCAATATGGACGCTAAAGAATGGCACATTCCTGCCGAACGCATGAAAATGAACCGGGAGCATATAGTGCCGCGTTCTGCACAAGCATTATCTATTCCGAAGATTATGACGCCACTGAGCGGCCAGCGTGAATACGTTTCCCCCAGCCGAATAAAACCGAGGCAACCTATGAACAGCCAAACGGTGAATGCAGCGCTGAAACGCGCTGGTTTTGGTGGGGTCCTGGTATTCCATGGGCTGCGTTCAATCGCCAGCACCACGCTTAACGAACAAGGCTTCCACCAGACGTTATCGAAGCCGCGCTGGCACATGTGGATAAAAATGAAGTACGTCGCGCCTACAATCGCAGTGATTACCTTGAACAACGACGCCCGATGATGCAATGGTGGGTCGAATTTATGTCGACCGCGGATAGCGGAAGCGTGATGAACGAAGGAATAAAAGTGTTAAGAGTTTTATAACCGATCAGTCTAACGTTGATCACTTTCATTCATTTTTTTGTTGCTCATTATTATGCGTTTCATCGGGAGTAAGATAAGGATTCCCGCGGTGTTATACCCCCTGGGTTACAGTCGTTGCGTCTTGCATAAACATAACGTTTTTGTTATGTTTTGAGCCATGGAATACACTATTGATTACTACAGTGAAGACGTTCGATACGATATCGATCATTGGCCGTTGTCTTTGCGAGCCAGGTATACCAGGCTTACCGAACGTATGACAGTATACGGCGGTAACCTCGGTGAGCCACACACCAGCGCCTTCGGAAATGGACTTTTCGAACTTCGAGTATAAGGTAACGAAGGGATTGGACGTGTGTTCTTTTGCGCGGTAGTGGGAAAGCGAATTGTGATGCTGCATAGCTTTATCAAGAAAACCCAAAAAACGCCGCGCAAAGAACTCAGCATCGCTGAAGCCAGATTGAGAGAGGTAAAAAATGAACGCTAAACACATACCGCCAACCAAAACCCATGCCGAAATGG
This sequence comes from Acerihabitans sp. TG2, assembly GCF_035013185.1. Lineage (NCBI taxonomy): Bacteria > Pseudomonadati > Pseudomonadota > Gammaproteobacteria > Enterobacterales > Pectobacteriaceae > Acerihabitans > Acerihabitans sp. TG2. Next base: position 344 of record NZ_JAYGJO010000050.1, on the reverse strand, counting down.
TCTCTGATTGGATGGAGCAACCGGAATTTAAGGCTGAATACGAAAAGCTGGACGGGGAATTCGCCCTGCTTGATGAGCTATTGGCCGCACGCAAAAAAGCCGGCCTCACCCAAGCGCAAGTTGCTGAGCGAATGGGAACCAAAGCAACGGCTATTACACGGTTGGAAAGCGGTTTAGCCTCCGGTACACAAGGACCGTCTTATAACACGCTGAAAAAATATGCCGCTGCGGTAGGGAAAAAACTGCAAATCCGTTTTGTATAATTAATCTTATTGAAGTGATGTGATGGACGCCCTTTCCAACGTAGCCCGTTGCCGGCACCCGTTCTGTTTTCAGACTTCGGG
>NZ_JAYGJO010000049.1:0-13605 GCF_035013185.1 Acerihabitans sp. TG2 | reverse complement strand
TACCGCGACAACGCCCCGGCCCGGGTGATGAGTGCCGTGACCGCGAATGATGGTACGGTCATTTCGCCGACTATCCGCGTCGGCGAAGGCTGGGATTATGCCAACCTTGACGCCCTGGTGATGGACGCCACCACGCAGCTGATCGCCCCCTGGTATCAGGAAGACCCGGAACTGGTGGTGATCTGTGGTCGCCAACTGCTGGCGGATAAGTATTTCCCCCTGGTTAACCAAACCCAACCCAACACCGAAACCCTGGCCGCCGACCTGATTGTGAGCCAGAAACGCATCGGCAACCTGCCAGCGGTGCGCGTGCCGTACTTCCCGCCTAATGCGCTGATGATCACCCGCCTGGATAATCTGTCTATCTACTGGCAGGAAGACACCCACCGTCGCCTGATTGACGAGGTGGCCAAACGCGATCGCATCGAAAACTACGAGTCAATTAACGAGGACTTTGTGATCGAGGATTACGCCTGCGGTGGGCTGATTGAAAATATCGAGATGCTCGACCCGAAGGAAAAAGAAAAGGAGCCAGAGCCTGCCAAACCCGCCACGGTGTTTGACTACAACGCCCTGGCCACCGCTACCGTGGCAGCGGTTCGAGCAGCGGATCTGGCCGCTGCCACCACCGGCACTGGAGCCTAAGCCATGCTAAGCCCTGCCCGCCGTCATGTGCTGCGCCAGCACGCCATCGAGGCTGCGCAGCGGGGGGATAACCCGCTGCGCCATGCCACCGGCTACGAGCTGATGTTGCTCAAGCTTAACGAGGACAAACGCAAACTTAAACAGGTGCGCTCCCAGGAGCGCAAGGCCGAGCTAAAACGCCAGTTGCTGCCGGACTATGCGCCCTGGGTGGCTGGGGTATTGGCCGAGGGACGCGGAGCCCAGGACACCATCCTAATGACCGTGATGATTTGGCGACTGGATGCGGGGGATATTCCCGGTGCGCTGGAGATTGCGCGCTACGCCCTGCGCTACAAGCTGGCCACGCCGGACACCTTCACCCGCCCCACGCCTTACCTGTTGGCCGAAGACGTCGCCGAGGCGGCCATTCGTGCCCACACGTCGGGCGAGCCGGTCAATGTTGATCATCTGCTGATGACACTGGAGCTAACCGACAGCGAGGACATGCCTGACCAGGTACGCGCCAAGCTGCACAAAATCATCGGCTACGTGTTGCGTGATACGGGCAAGGCTGAACGGGCGTTAGACCATTTAAAACGGGCGTTACAGCTGCATAGCCGCTGCGGCGTTATCAAGGATATCGAGCGGCTGGACAGGCTTTTGCGCAACGCCATCCCGTCGGCTTAACGAACGCGCCCCGCGCCGGGCGGCACGACTGGCCGCGCTTTCCCCTCGGGACTGAGCTACGCCTGTCGTCCACCGCCCACCTATTTAGAGGGATTTATGTCGTCACTGGTGATACCCGCGCCGCGCCCGGAAGTCGAGGACGAGCCGCTAATCCAAAACACCTTTTTCTGGCCTGCCGTTGACCCGGCTTTGATGCGCGCCATTCTGCGTTATGAAGGCACCATTACGCCGCTGCGCCTACGCCATGCCATAAAAAGCGCCATCGCCGAGGTCAACACCGAACTGTGGGAGTACCGCAGAGATCAAATGGCCCTGGGATTTGCCACCCTGGCCGAGGTGCCCGCCGACCAGATTGACGGGGAAAGCCTCAAGCTGTCCGAGTACCGACGCGCGGTTAGTGCCATCACTGCCGCCAGCCTGGCCGAACGTTATCGCGGCTACGACGCCAGCGCCAACGGCGGCAAAAAGGCCGACGAAGTGGAAAGCCGCATTGATGAGCTGTGGCGTGATGCGCGTATCAGTATCAGCAACGTGGCCGGTAAACGGCACTGCATCATCGGGCTGTTGTAATGCAAATCTACGCGCTGCAAGGGGATACGGTAGACGCCATTTGCTGGCGTTATTACGGGCGCACTCAGGGCGTGGTCGAGCAGGTATTGGCTGTCAACCCCCGGCTGGCCGACCTGGGGGCCATGCTGCCCCACGGCACCACTCTGGAACTGCCCGACATCCCCGACGCAGCGGTTATTGAAAGCCTTAATTTATGGGATTGAAATATGGAGCGGATCACCTCGGCGTTTGCCTATTGCGTTGCCGTGTTCCTGGCCTGGCTGGGGCGCATGTCACCGCAGGATGTGGCGTTTATGGTCGGCGCAGCGGTGGGCGTCGGCACCTTTTTAGTGAACTGGTATTACCGGCGCAAAAGTTATCAGCTATTGGCCCGCAACGGGCTGCGCCGGGAGGTGTATGACGAACTCAACCGTTAAACGCTGTGCGGCCGCCGCTATTCTGGCACTGGCCGCGCTGCTGCCGCAATCCAAAACCCTGCATACCTCCCAGGCTGGGTTAAGGCTGATCGCGGATTTTGAAGGCTGTCAGTTATCACCCTACCAGTGCAGCGCCGGCGTCTGGACTAACGGTGTCGGCCACACCGAAGGGGTAAAGGCTACCCGCCCCATTACCGAACGCCAGGCGGCGGTTAACCTGGTGGCCGATGTGCAGCGGGTGGAGACCGGCATAACCCGCTGTATGACGGTCAGCCTAATGCCGCAGGCGGTATTTGATGCGGTGGTGGCGTTTGCCTTTAACGTCGGCGTGCGCGCTGCCTGTGGCTCCACGCTGGCGTTTTTTATCAATAAATCCCGCTGGTCTGATGCCTGTCACCAGTTAAACCGCTGGGTATTTGTTAACGGTGTGCGATCGGCGGGCGTCGAACGCCGCCGCAAAGCAGAAATGGCCTTATGCCTAAGTGGAGCCTGATATGCGCCTGATGATGGTTTTACTTCTGGCGGCGGCGATCGCCATCGCCGGGCTGCTGTGGTACGCCGCCACGCTCAACGACGACCTGGCTCAACAGACCCGCATAAACGGCACCCTGGCGGCGGGTATCGAAAGCCGCGATACGGCGATCGCCCGCCTGCAACACGAGGCGTTAGACCAGGCCCAGGCCGAACTGGCCCTGCGCCAATCTCTGACCGCTGCCGGACGCCTGGCGCAAAACCGCGAACAACGGATCCAAGGACTGCTCAATGAAAACCAAACCCTGCGCAATTGGTATGACACTGCTTTGCCTGACGCTGCTATCCGGCTGCACCAACGCCCCGCCTTCGCCAGCGCCGCAGATTATTTACGTTGGCTGTCCGAGAGTGAGCCGTTGCCCAATGCCGGGCAGCCAGCCAAAAAGTAACGGCGATTTAAGCGCTGATATCCGTCAACTCGAATCCGCCCTGGCCACCTGTGGCCTCCAGGTGGACGCCGTTAAACAATGCCAGGAACAACATGATGCTGAAACCCGCGCAACTGCGCCAGGCATTAACGGCCAGCGTGCCGTTGCTGCAAAACAACCCTGATAACCTGCACCTGTTTATCGACAACGGGCGCGTGGTCTCGACCCTGGCCGCGTCGCTGTCGTTTGAATATCAGTACCAGCTTAACCTGGTGATCACCGACTACGCCGGGGATGCGGATCTTATCATGGTGCCGGTGCTGGCCTGGCTACGGGAAAACCAGCCCGACATTATGGCCACCGAGCATAAACGCCAAACTGGCTTTACCTTTAAGGTGGACGTGTTAAGCGACACGCTAAGCGATATCAGTATTGATTTGCAGCTCACCGAACGGGTGATCGTTAAAGAACAAAACGGCGCGTTGCACGTTGACCATGTACCGGAACCGCCCATGCCGGAGGCCATTACCCGACCGGCGGTGCTGTATGCTAATAACGAACGGATAAGCGGATAATATGAATGAGTTAGAGCAGTTCGACCAACGCCTAGAAGGACTGATTGCCGCACTTAGTCCGCAGGCCCGTAAAACCATGGCGGTCACCATTGCTAAAAAGCTGCGTACCAGCCAGCAACAGCGCATCAAACGCCAGAAGGCACCGGACGGCACACCTTATGTGCCGCGCAAGGCGCAACCGCTGCGTAAGAAACAAGGCCGGGTAAAACGGGAGATGTTCAGCAAGCTGCGCACCAATCGTTATATGAAAGCCAAAGGCGATAGCAACAGCGCGGTAGTGGAGTTTACAGGGCGGGTGCAAAGGATGGCGCGGGTGCATCATTATGGATTGAGGGATAGGCCGTCATCAAAAGGAGTAGATATCCAATATACCGAGCGTCAGTTAATGGGCTTAAATAAAGACGACCAATCAAGAGTAAATTCATTGATAACTGATAATTTATACGATTTACTTTATTGAAAATAAATGGAGCATCAAGAATAAATTCTCAATGCTCCATAGGGTTATGTGATAATCAATTTGCGATCGAATCCTAGAAAATCGCACAACACTCCTAAAACAGCTTGAGCAGCGGTAGAGATAGCTGTCGGAGCGATGGAGTCAACGTTGTAAGCTAATGAATCAAGCTCGCGAGCACAATCAAATATATAATTACTGACATTTGTTTTACTAAAGTAATCGGCCAAGATCTCTGCTTTAATTGTTTCTGATTGTAATTTCAGCTCTCCCTCTATTGTTTCAGATATACCAGGCTGAGTAATAAAGCTTCCTGCTAAAGCCGAAGCCATTTTCCCAACGCGCTCTGTGAAAAATTTGCCAGAATTGCCATATCTGAAACCCGTTACTAGCAGTTGCCTTCTTTGCTCCTGCTCAGACGTGAGATGCTCGCTTAAAATAAAATCTAATGAAATCAATAAATAAGATAATAATGTATAAATTGCTCTCCATACTGTCGGTAATTCAGGAGATTGTTTAGATAATGATATTGCGCAATCAAAGAAATAACTCAATTCTTTTATGAGTAAATTACAACTATCAAAATTTAATGAATCAAGCAACCTTGATTTATTTTTTTCTATTCGACCTTTCCAATCACCACCTATTTTTCCATTGGAGAATTTTTCAAATGATTGATTTAAATCCTCTTCTGTTATTCTTTTTAGCTGTGATTTTTCACTTTTAAATAGCTTGGCCAAAAATTTACCATCAAGTACATGTACATGATGTTTTAATCCAAACTCACGCACATCAGGTCTATTTTCACTAGTTACTACTATACATCCATCTAGATTAAGAACCGACTGTAAACCCTTAGCCCAAAATATACGTTCAATGGCCTGAGGAGTTCTTTTATTCTTTATATCAACATTTATTCTTTCGCGGTTTAATGGTGATGCCTTACCATAAAGAAAAAGATCAATATCTGTCACATCGAATTTATTAAACGTAAACTTGCTGCCACGAACCACATAATAGCCCATTCCAATAAAATAATTACGCAGCATTTCTTCAGATGCATAGCCTTTAGATAATTTTTCAATCATTTACCAAGCCCCCCTACTCGTATATCGTCCAATAAGTTTTTGGCTTGAATTTTAACAGCTTCTGTACAATTTTTTCGTATGTATTCCCTTGTAGTCTCGGGATTTAAAAATTCAGTAACTTTTGCTCCAGGAATGTTAATTACAGATTCCGCAGTAATGTCACCATTTTGTATTACTGACAGGGCCAATTTACCAACTTCAGCTTTGAGTAACCTCATTGTAAAACGGCCATTTCCTGTAGGGGTAATTCGTACTACACCTTTCATTTCGAGTGCCTGATAGTCACTCCCTATAGCTGTCGCCGGGCCAACCTCGCCACCATTAATTAATTTATTCATTAGTAATGAGATATATTGAATTTTCCCTCTGTAATAGCTACTGATAGTCATACCATAAGTCAATGATGCGACTAAAGCTTTAGCAAGATCTAATGCATCATCTGCAATGGTATCACTGAATTTTGAAAAAGCTGCTGGCCGTGTTACAAAGTAACTTCTCCCCTCATCATTACCGACAACACTAACATCAACCATTCCAATAGAATGTAATTTATTGAATAAATCTTCACCCAATATTTTCTTTGCCGCATCTAACGGTATACAACCAGTCGATTGTAATTTTTGATTAAGTTCAATTATAAGTCTGCCTTCAGGTGCATTTAGCGAGCTAATAACAGCATTTACTTTCTTAGCGTCTTTTTTTCTAAATAAATTACCATTGAAAATTAACTTCTCATCCTTGGATATTTGTTCTGAATCAAAAAAATTTAAACCCTGGCCCATTAATAGTGTCATTTGCACAATGGAGCTTGGTATTTTATAGGTATCAGAAATATACTCTCTTGCTTTGGTGTCAGTAATTGGCAATTCTGACGCGATTTCAGAAATTCCTATTACTGCATCTTCGTACGGTTCATGTGGGGTTTCATTAAATATTGTTGATGTATGTTCCAGGATTGTTTGTCCGGTTAAACCTAAGACTTCAATCGCATGTTTACCTTTTGAAATTAACCTTTGGCGTTCAAGCTCGGTAATTATCGAGGGCAATTCAGTTTTGGGACTAATGAAGTTAGCCTTCGCTAAAGCATCAAGTCTTTTATTGTTTAACTGCTCTTGAGAATCAGAGGAGATTGCCGAAAGCAATGCCCCACACTTTCCTGCAAAACTGATCGAATCAAAATCCTGACTAGTGGTAGTTTGAACTTTTTTGGCATGATGTATGATCCATGCCCCATGAACTTTACTCTCCATAGCACCCCCTAAGTTATTGTTTTTTTGTTAAATATAAATGGATTACTGTAATGGGAATATGTTATTTGGCTAATAATGAATAAACCATTTGTTGTTTCATTTATCAAACGGTTTAAAGCGATTGTTTGATTCCAGCACTGAATGTAACCATATTGTCCATGGAAAAATTTTATCAAACAATTGCAATCACCCGCCTCCTCCGCAACCTAATCCGCATTGGCACCGTCGCCGCTGTCGATCTGGACAACGGCCTGTGCCGCGTGGAGACCGGCGACAACACCACCAACTGGCTGCATTGGCTGACCGCCCGCGCCGGACGCACCCGCACCTGGTGGGCGCCGTCCGTTGGCGAGCAGGTAATTCTGCTGGCGCTCGGTGGTGAGCTGGATACCGCCTTTGTTTTGCCCGGCGTATTTTCCGATGATTTTCCCGCACCGTCGGCCTCGGCTGATGCGGTGCATATCGTTTTCCCCGATGGCGCGGTGATCGAGTATGAACCTCTGACCGGTGCGCTGCTGACCACCGGCATTAAAACCGCCACGGTCAACGCCGCCGACAGCGTGGCGGTGACCTCACCGCTGATCACCTGCACTGCCTCGACGCGCATCACCCTAGATACGCCCGAGGTGGTATGCACCCATAGGCTGACGACCCAAACCCTCGACGTTAAGCAAGGCGGCACGATGACCGGCAACCTAACCCACAGCGGTGGCGCGCTGTCGTCCAACGGCGTGATCGTGCATAACCATAAACATAAGGATGTGCAATCCGGCGCCAGTCAAACAGGTGGCCCGGTATGAGTAGCACAACCTACCTCGGCATGAACCGCGACAGCGGGCGCGCCCTGGCCGACCTGGCGCATATTCAACAAAGCGTGGCCGATATCCTGATAACGCCTATTGGCTCACGCCCGATGCGCCGGGCTTATGGTTCGCTGCTGTCTGAGCTGATTGACCAGCCGCAAAACGCCGCGCTGCGTTTGCAGATCATGGCGGTGTGTTATAGCGCCATTCTCCAGTGGGAGCCGCGTATTAGCCTGTCCGGCATCACCTTTGCGTCCACCTATGACGGCAAAATGGTGGTGGAGTTGACCGGTAAAACGGTCAATCAGGCCGCCGATATTTCCCTTTCCATTCCAGTGAGTTGATCCCATGGCAACCATCGACCTAAGCCAATTACCCGCGCCCCTGGTTGTTGAGGCGCTGGACTACGAAAGCCTGCTAACCGAGCGCAAGGCCACGCTGGTTTCCCTGTACCCGGAAGAGCAACAGGAGGCCATTGCCCGCACCCTGACGCTGGAGTCTGAACCCATCGTTAAACTGCTGGAAGAGAACGCCTATCGTGAGCTGTTATTGCGCCAACGGATCAATGAAGCGGCGCAGGCGGTGATGGTGGCCTACGCCAACGGGGCCGATCTCGACCAGGTGGTGGCTAATTTTAACGTCTCGCGCCTGACGGTACAGGCCGCCGATGAGTCGGTGGTGCCGCCCCTGGCCGCCGTGTATGAGGCGGATATTGATTTGCGCTTGCGTGCGCCGCAAGCTTTTGAGGGGCTAAGCGTGGCCGGGCCGACTGGCGCTTATGAATATCACGCATTAAGCGCCGACGGTCGGGTGGCGGATGCATCGGCGTTGAGTCCGTCCCCGGCCTGCGTCACCATCACCGTGTTATCACGCGAGGGTGACGGTAGCGCCCCCGCCGACCTGCTGGCGGTGGTGGAAAAAGCGCTAAACGATGAAGACGTGCGCCCGGTGGCCGATCGGGTGACGGTGCAGTCCGCCACCATCGTGCCTTATACCCTCGATGCCACGCTATACCTGTACCCCGGCCCGGAGGCGGAGCCAGTACGCGCCGCCTCCGAGGCCCGGTTAACTGCCTTTATCAGCGAACAGCGCCGGTTAGGCAGGGATATCCGTTTATCAGCATTGTATGCCGCGCTGCATGTGGAAGGGGTACAGCGGGTGGAGCTGGCCGCCCCGTTGCTGGACGTGGTGCTGGATAAAACCAAGGCCGCCTATTGCACCGGCTACCGGTTAAGCGTAGGTGGTTCCGATGAGTAGCCGCCTGTTGCCGGTCGGCTCCAGTGCGTTAGAAGTGGCTGCCGCCGAAGCCTGTGCGCATCTGGGCGACCTCAATGTGCCGTTGCGGGAATTGTGGAACCCCAACACCTGCCCACTGGCATTGCTGCCCTATCTGGCCTGGGCCTATTCGGTTGACCGTTGGGATGAGGGCTGGACAGAGGCGGCCAAACGCGCTGTGGTGTCCGCCTCGTTTTATGTCCATAAACACAAAGGCACCATTGGCGCACTGAGGCGTGTGGTCGAGCCGCTCGGCTACCTGATTAAGGTGGTGGAGTGGTGGCATAACCACGAAACGCCCGGCACCTTTCGCCTGGACGTCGGCGTGCTGGAGACCGGCATCACCGATGAGATGTATATCGAGCTGGAGCGCCTGATAGACGACGCCAAGCCATTGAGCCGTCACCTGATTGGCCTGTCCATTAACCTGGACGTATCCGGCACGACCTCAATCAGCGCGGCCAGCTATGACGGCGACGAGCTGACCGTGTACCCCTATTTCCCTGAAACCCTTACCGTGGCCGGCCAGCAGTATACCGGCGGCGCGGTGCATCTTATCGACACGCTGCGAGTAAGTTTATGACCACAAAATATTATGCCCTGCTAACCAATCTAGGTGCGGCCAAGCTGGCTAATGCCACCGCATTAGGCACCCAATTAAAATTAACCCATCTGGCGGTAGGTGATGGCGGCGGCACTTTGCCTACGCCTGACCCGGCGCAAACCCAGCTGATCGGCGAGCAGCGTCGCGCCCCGTTAAATTCCCTGTCGGTGGACGCGGCCAACACCAATCAGATCATTGCCGAGCAAATTATTCCCGAAAATGAGGGCGGTTTCTGGATCCGGGAAATTGGCCTGTTTGATAGCGACGGCATACTGATTGCCATCGCCAACTGCCCGGACACCTATAAACCACGATTGCAGGAAGGCAGCGGACGCACCCAGACCGTACGAATGATTTTAATCGTCAATAACACCGAGGCGGTGACGCTAAAAATTGACCCAACGGTGGTGCTGGCCACGCGCCTATCGGTAGATAAGGCGGCCATTGAAGTTAAACAATATGTTGACAAAAAGCTGGCTGAGCACCTCAATCATGCAAACCCGCATATGCAATATCTGCAAATAGACAAGGCATTAGCAGAAATTAAAGATAATGATCTCGTTGATGACCTTTTTAACAACCTAGGATTGGGTGATGCGGCTACATATAGTGTCGGCAAGGATGATGATCAGTTACCGAACGCACAGCAAATTATTAAAACGACTGTTCTCCCAGGAATATGTACTCGTACTGAGATTATGGGCAAGCTTGTCATTTTGCACGGAAAAACGGGGGGATTAAATTTCAGAGATTATAAAGTAGAATTCACGCTACCAATAGCTATGCCAACATCATCTTATGTAATGTTAGCCAATGACGGCGGAGCCGGAATTTTCATTGTTGCATCACAACCAGTTTCCGCTGGGATATGCCGTTTTTTCTCAAGAAACATTGAGAATCATGCTTCAAATCTATTGGGATTTCATTATATTTGCATAGGAACTTATTGATGTATTTTACGAAAAATATTGGATTTACTTTTTCTCCCTTCTCTGATGAGTCGATTGAAATAACTCATAACGAATGGGAAAGCCTTGTGCTCGGTCAATCGGAAGGAAAAATCATTACAGCATTAGATGGGGATAAGCCCTTTCTTAGTGAACCACCAGAACTTACTTATGAAGAAGAGATCTTAATCGCCAAAAGGCATCAACAGCATTTACGTAAAATGGCTGAGTTAGCTATCACACCTCTTCTGGATGCTGTGGATTTTGATATAGCAACCGAAAAAGAAGAAAATCATCTAAGGGCGTGGAAATTATATCGCATTGCAGTAAACCGCGTAGATGTTAGCCACGCGTCCGATATCAATTGGCCGGAGAGTCCTGCTTGAAAATGGAACCGATATTAATTACTGCGCGCCCTTCATTTTCCAAGCATGAGGGTTTATCTTATGATGATCACCGAATTAGGTGCAAATTTATAAGGTTAAAAATTTAATTTTTGGATAATATGTCATCCTTAAAAAGATGACGCATTCTTTATGATTAATATAAGTAAGTTACATAAAGATTTTTCTACGTAATTGAATACTCAATCACTTTAATATTACCCTTTAATCGTTTTTATCTTAAATGTGCCTTTTTGTTTGATATTAGCATAGCTTATAGCAGCATCTAAAATAGATAAAGCATATGAGCTATTCCTTTGTTGTTTTTTATAAAAATTAAATAAATATAAATTCAGCAAAGAAATTGACATAAACATGATGATGAATGCAATTACTATCAAATTGAATGATGACTCAAATAATATTTCGAATGCTTTATCAAATGCTTTCACAAAGGCACCCGTAAAGGTCATAATAAAAGCAAAAACAGTGCCAAACTGAGTGAAATAAGTTACCTCATTATTTGCTTTATTTAAATTCACCTTGACAATCAACTTCATAATGTCTATTTGACGTTCTGTTTTATGGCTTATAATAACTATAGAATTATAATTATGAACGATTTCTATATTATTTATTTTTTTTAAATACGATATTACAAGATACGAAAACAAAAAAACACATATCAATAAAATAAAAAATAAAGTAAAAATTATGAAAATTAATGGATATTTCATCAATGCCTTAAAGTTGTGCCCCGTTAGACTAAAATAGTCTAAAACACATAAAAAAAATACGCCCAGAGATAAAATTCCCAATGTTATCAATAGAATTGATAAGAAAATTTTCAACAATTTGACTATTTTACTATTTTTATCCCATCCGGGATAAGATTCAATTTTCGAAATATCATCAATAAGTCCTTCCTCAAAATTATTACTTTGCACAAAAAAACCTCGATTTAGAAATGTACATACTATATCGGCTTAATGTCGAAAAACTTGATTCCACCGATGCATTAAACATCTAATGATCATCTCGTTGTATCAACGAAGAACAAACTATGAATTCATGCCAGCATTAAGAATACCCTTTATTATTATCATAAATACAAATAAGAGATTCTCCCTATGTCCCCTTATCATCATGGCGTGCGCGTTCTGGAAATTAACGACGGCACGCGCACCATTTCCACCGTTTCCACGGCCATCGTCGGGCTGGTGTGTACCGCCGAAGATGCCGACGCAATCACCTTTCCCCTGAATACCCCGGTATTAATTACCGATGTACTGACCGCTGCCGGGAAAGCCGGTAAACAAGGCACGCTCTATTCTTCGCTGATGGCCATCGCCAGCCAGGTGAAACCGGTCACGGTGGTGGTGCGCGTGGCCGCTGGCAAGGACGAAGCCGAAAGCACCTCCAATATTATCGGCGGTGTTGATGCCGACGGACGTTATACCGGCCTTAACACACTACTGGCCGCGCAAAGCGAGACTGGCGTAAAACCGCGCATTCTTGGCGTGCCGGGGCTGGATAATCTGGAAGTGGCCACCGCGCTGGCGTCAGTCTGCCAGCAATTGCGGGCGGTGGGGTATATCAGCGCCTGGGGCTGCAAAACCGTGTCCGAGGCCATCAAGTATCGGGAGAACTTTAGCCAGCGCGAACTGATGCTGATTTGGCCTGACTTCCTGGCCTGGAATACCACCACCTCGGCCAGCGATACCGCGTATGCCACTGCTTACGCCCTGGGGCTGCGCGCCAAGATTGACACCGATACCGGCTGGCATAAAACCCTGTCCAACGTCGGCGTGAACGGCGTCACCGGTATTTCTGCCCATGTGTATTGGGATCTGCAGACCACCGGCACCGATGCCGACCTGTTAAACCAGGCATGCGTCACCACGCTTATTCGCAAGGACGGTTTTAAATTCTGGGGTTCGCGTACCTGCAGCGACGACCCGCTGTTTGCCTTTGAGAACTACACCCGCACCGCGCAGATTTTGGCGGACACCATGGCCGAAGCACACCTGTGGGCGATGGACAAACCCATGACGCCGACGCTGGTCCGCGACATGATCGAGGGTGTGAATGCCAAGTTCCGCGAGCTGAAAACCGCCGGATACATTATTGATGGCTCTTGCTGGTACGACGCCACCGCCAACGATAAAGACACTCTCAAAGCAGGTAAGCTGCTGATCGATTACGACTACACGCCGGTGCCGCCGCTGGAAGATTTGACCTTCCGCCAACGCATCACTGACCAGTACCTGGCAAGTTTTGCTTCTGCCATCAACAGTTAAGGAATTTTTATGGCTTTGCCCCGCAAATTGAAATTACTCAATCTGTTTAATGACGGTATCAGTTATATGGGCGTGGTGTCGTCCATGACCCTACCGAAGCTGACCCGCAAGTTAGAGAACTATCGCGGCGGTGGCATGAACGGCGTCGCCCCGGTGGATTTGGGCCTGGATGATGACGCCCTGTCGCTGGAATGGGCCATGGGCGGCATTGACGACCTGGTGCTGACCCAATGGGGCGCGGCAGGCGTTAACGCGGTGCCGCTGCGTTTTGTCGGTTCGTTCCAACGCGACGACACCGGCGAAGTGACCGCCGTCGAAGTGGTCTTGCGCGGTCGCCATAAAGAAATTGATTCCGGCGACTACAAACAAGGCGAGGACACCGAAACCAAAGTGTCCACCCAATGCACCTATTACAAGCTGACTATCGGCGGCAAGGTGCTGATTGAAATCGACACCGTGAACCTGGTGGAGATCGTTAACGGCGTCGATCGGCTGGCCGAACATCGCCAGGCTATCGGCCTGTAATTTTCCCCGGTTTATCGCGGACAAATAACGATAAAACGACATGCATTCCCGCTTCAAATAGGAAATAAATATAATGAATAACCTGGTCGAACTGGACACCCCCATTAAACGCGGCGAGACGCTGATCACCGAAGTGGAAGTGTTAAAACCCAACGCGGGCGCGCTGCGCGGTGTACGCCTGGCCGACGTGGCCAACGCCGAC
>NZ_JAYGJO010000048.1:0-15652 GCF_035013185.1 Acerihabitans sp. TG2 | reverse complement strand
GACGACAGGTCAACACAAAGGCAGTTCAGCCAATCCCAGCACGGGTCAGTCCGATCCGGTATTCAGGAGTATAGTAGACTGAGTATCCCAGCAGTTGCCGCGACGGCTCATGCTTTGCGTTATCCGGTAGCGCCAAAGTATCTGTCGATACTTATGGCTGGTATAGTGACTACCCTGGTCGCTATGGAACATTACACCTTCAGGCCGACCGCGCAGCTCCCAAGCCATCTGAAGCGCTTTTACTGTTAACGCTGTATCAGGCGAGTTCGACATTGCCCAGCCCACCGGTTTGCGGGCAAACAAGTCCAGCACCACAGCCAGGTAGGCCCACCGCTTGCCCGTCCAGATATAGGTCACGTCACCGCACCAGATCTGATCCGGCTCTGTGACCGCGAACTGCCTGTCGAGACGATTTGGGGTTTCAACGTGTTCACTCTCTCCTCGTTTGTATTTGTGTGTCGGCATCTGACAACTGGCGATATCGAGCTCTTTCATTAGCCGCCCTGCCAGCCAGCGACCAAGTTTCACACCTTTGCTGCTCACCATTGTAGCGATACTTCTTGCACCGGCAGAGCCACCGCTGGCGCTCCAGACCTCACTGACCAGACTGCGTTTTACTGCACGAGCAGCGTCTGGTTCATCAGCACGGTTGCACCAGTAGCGGTAGCTGCTGCGGTGAACGTTAAAAATCTGGCACAACACCTTTACCGAATACTGCGCACTCAAGCTGTCGATCATCGTGAACTGTTGAGGGAGTCCGACATCAAGAGTGCTGTAGCTTTTTTTAAGATTTCATTTTCCATTTCAAGGCGTTGTACTCGTTTCCTCATTTCCCTGAGTTCAATTTGCTCAGGCGTTAAAGGAAGTCCAGGAGGCGTTTTTCCCTGTCGCTCCATACGAAGCGACTTTACCCAGCGGTTGATGGCTGAAAGGCTAATATTCATCGCCTTAGCGGCCTCTGTATGGGTGTAATTCTGGTCGAGGACCAGTTTTGCCGCCTCGAGTTTAAATTCAGCAGTAAAAGCGTTGCTCATTGGATCACCTGTAATATTTGGATATGAGGATAACATCTCAACTCAGGTGGCCAAATTTAGTGTGCCACTTCAGATCACCTATGAATCGGGCTCGCTGGAGCACAACCTGACAGACGGAGACATGTTCGGCATTCGTCAGGCGGTCTGCACGTTACTGGAGGGCGGGCACCTCGCCTTTAAGGAGCGCGAGGGAAGATATTCGATTTCGTAGCTAGAACGTACGTAAGGGAGTATGACATTTAGCTGTAGCAGGTGCTGCTTCCCTAGCTTCTGAACAGAACCGATATTTCATTAATGCATTTGATAACGGGATCGCACTGCCGAAATTGTTGCAGGAGAAAATCGGTGTGCTGACGATAGGGGAACGACTTCATCCTCCAGCCCGGTATAACCGGCAGGATCAGCACCGGCCAAATTGTCCAACGTTAGCGATGAGGTATCCGGCAGAATGATGCAATTCCAAACTACCTGCACTCTACTCTGCCCGTAGATTACCTGGCTTGTATTTACCCAGGATGCGCGAACCCTGTGGGATCAACAGATAAAGACCACTGGGCCGTGTCATAAACCTGTTCCGTTACTATGGCGATAATATCTCCCGGCAGGTCGGATTTGATGCCCTTCACCCGAGTGCCGGTTTCGGCCTGTTTCAGGGCAAACGCGATTTGTTCCTCGGTAAAACGCGTTTTCTTCAGGACGGATCGCCACTTTTTGAAGAAAATGACGGGCCGAAAACTCTAGTTTAGCCTGGTACGGTTTTCAGAGAGAAGATCAATTCTCATCCGGGTAGAGCATGAAAGGAATATTCCCTTTTGAAGCTATATGTTGTTGCGATACTATTCATTTTAAAAGGTTAACATAAAGAGGCGATAACTATGGCTAGCTCACAAAATAACATTCCCTGGTCTGTTTTCGGTTTTATGGAGGGGTTATGGGACGTAAAAAAGGTGATGAAACTTACCTACTATGCTCTTTTTCTCGATATTTGGCTCATTATTCTAACGAAACATGGAGTTTTCTACTTATCGATAGAAAATAGACCGGATTTAACTTTCGGCAGTGTTATTGGTATAGCTATAAGCTTTGCCTTCATTTCAACTTTCATACTTGATATTTGCTACTTGCTTGTGGTTCTTCCACTTATTAGGGCTAAGTATAATAGACACTGGTTTAAATATCGCGCTGATTATGGAAATGCTGAAAGGGGTTATGTCCGTCTATCACAATTACAAGATGAGGCATTGAATAACCAATGTGAATTCATGCATAAAAGATTTTCAGAGGTCAACGATAAGTTGGTCGTCGAGAAAAAAGAACTTAGGCAGTCGAAGTTAATAGCGGTTGGTTTAGCTATACTTATTGCTATCGAGTGGTATTTATCCTCTCCGGATGGAACTACACAATCTTTTGTTGATTGGCTCTGGAATATGTTGAGGCAGCGAGACGAGATAATCACACATTGGGGCGTTGGGTTTGTATGTTTAATTTGCTTTGTTGGGTATGCAATCATTATCTGCTGGCCAGAGGAAATAGACGATATGGTATATTTCCCGCCCTTGTATAATAGAAATGAAGAGTTGAAAGAAAAAAGAAGAAAGGATGAGAGGGAGCGTGAGAACGAAATCGAAAGGATACTCAGGGACAAGAATGAATAAGAGTAATGGGACGGGCGTCTCGCCTTGTTCACGAAATACCATTCCAGCATTCTGATCTCACCCCATATAATCGGGGTGAGATGAACCATGGCAAAACGCTATTCCCTTAGTGAACGACTGCAACACCTTGACGCTTGGCAACACAGTGGATTAACCAAACAAGCCTATTGTCGGCAGCATCACATCACCGTTAGCGCCTTTTATTATTGGATAAAACATCATAAGGGTGAGGTTACCGCGACAGAGACCACCGCCTTTATCCCTGCGCATCGGGTTGCGGCAGAGAATAATAGTGCTGTCGCGGTGACGCTGAACCTGCCCAATGGCTATTCCGTGAGTTGTCTTCCCACTCAGTTGATGGCTGTAATGCAAGCATTATCATTATGTTAACCCCACAGCACATCTGGCTGGCGCGCGAGCCGGTGGATATGCGCCGTGGCATTGATACATTGACGCAATATATCACCGATAATTTGCACCAGCCCTGGCAAGAAGGCCATTTTATCTGGCCGAAACAGGGTGATGTCGCCTGGATGCTGTCGCCGGAGCAGTTTGACTGGCTGATGAAAGGCATCGACTGGAAGCGCGTTGACGGCCTGGATTTGACCCAATGGAAATAAAGATAAAAATGGATTAATACATTGATTTTAAATGACAATAATAATTTATTTTGATAAAATCAATGCATGGATATCGATGCATTGCTGGCCTCACAAAACCCCGATGACCTGCGCTCCCTGGCGTTGAAATTACTCGCGGACCTTGAGATGACTGGTGTGAAGTGCGCTGTTTTCGGGCTTTGCAATTCAATTAAAGAAATTACCTAATCTCGCCCTCCTATTGCCGCACCACTACCGTATCGCCATAGTTTTATTTGGTGATTATTTTGGTGGTATTGACTGCATGAAAAATTTTCTTTAACTCATTTATTCAAACCTTTGTGCGACAAAATATTTAAACCAATAGCCTCCGCGCGTCCTCCATTTGCTCATGTTCAAACGCCGCAGCAAAATCTTCCAGCTCATTTTCCCTAAGCCCCACTACAGGGCTGACTGCAATATTGCGCCATTGAGTCACGGCGGTATATACATCCGCCAACACAGCCAAAGCGGCGGTCTGACTCAAAGCAAAATAGGAACTACGCGCCAGCAGCATGCTCAGGTCGGTTATCGGCCCGTCCTCTTCCGACAACCATGTCTTAGATTCCCGTTCTTTGTCGGGAAAGGGGTTAAGGTCGAAAGCCGGCGCCAATCGCCAGAGGCCGTTTTGCACATGCAGGAAACCGTGATTTTGCAAATGATCGTCAACATTAGTGATCAGCAGGTTAAAAACCAATCTACGCCATAACTGTTGCAAATCCGCCGTTGGCGCAAGTCCGATTGATCGTATTGCATCGGCGATTTCGGTATAGCTGCGCTCTTCCTCTCGCGAAGCTTGAAGTACGGTGGCAGCTGATTGATAAGGAATACGCCCATCGGCACCGTCGCGGTCGAATCGGCGAATGATCGCAACCGGTATTCCTTCCAATTCAGCAATACGCGCTGGAGCAGACTCAATGCCGGCCTGTTGCGCCAAGCATAGAGCGAGGACTTCACCACGGGTCACGCTACGCGTGTCGCCTACGCTCGGGAATTTCCCAAGAGCAAGGGAACCATCTTCATCTATCACCGTACTTTTCGGCCGCATGCCGCCCAGAGAGGTGCCTTTACCCTGGAGATAGCGCAAATCCTGTATACTATCCCGGCCTTGCTCAACGGCGCGACTGGCTTGATAAATACGGTTTAATTCTACCAGCGGCGGCGTACTACGTCGCCCCTCCTCTACGGTTCGATGATATCGTCCATTCAAATCGCACAAACGCAAGGCCCCGACACGGCTGAAATCATCCACCGCGAGCAGGTAATCCATTTCGGTCAGCGGTGCGATCACGGAATTATCTTTGCGGCGTTTTGCATGATCGCGCGCAATAACCCGCCGCCCCCAGGCATCGGGGGCCGTATCGGCAATGGCGCTATGAAAGGAGGAATCCTGGGCTGATAATGCCTTATGCGGTTGATATCCCGCGACCAGACTCAGATCTGCGGAAACATTGAATCGCCCCGGATTGGTGAGCCAGTCATCATGATAGGCAAAAGCGGTATTCTCACGCCGACCTTGTTTGACATAAATCAGAGTACCAATTGCGGTGCCGACGCTGCCCAAACGGACCTGTATTTGCTGGCGGATCGAGGTCAACGCTTTCATAAAGCTCCTGAAGATGATGATTTAGCGCGTATCCGTTTGGGGAGATGCTCATCCATCAAGGTCAGGCCAATGTCGTCACGCGCCGTGTCCAACATTTCCGCCAGGGCCTGTATCTCGCCGAACACATGCATGGCCCGGGCGAAAAAGTGTATCGGGACCCGGACATCGCCTTTTTCCATGCGCCGCACGGTAGATATGGATGCCCCCATACGTTCGGCCAGCGATGCCTGGGACAGATGCCTGCGTCTACGCGCCAACGCCAGGTCGCTGCCTAACTTGTAAATGGCGCGCTCCACCGGCAGCGGCAAAGGGACATTTGCTTTATCGTTCTGTTTAGAATGCTTATAAGATTTATCTGTCTTCATGGGGATGATTATATACTTTCAGATTCTCTATTTCAATATCCGCAAAATGGTGGTCATGTTGGGGGTATTGACAGGAGTAGCATTCTCCTTTAGCTTATTTATTAGCCACTTAATGGCAAAGGCTATTCCAGTCAGAGGAGCCATATTTATGTTTTCATGCATCTTCACGAATCTTTATACGATTTAGATTCAACAAGTTAGTGTGAAAAGTCTTCCCGATGCATTTTCATTTTCCCCTCCGCATCGGGCAAGATTGATGGTCTGATTTGGGGTCATTTCAGTTCGATTATGGAGTGACCACCCTATGTCTCTGAACGACACTAAAATCCGCAGCTTAAAACCATTCGCTAAACCTTTCAAAGTTTCCGATTCTCATGGCCTGTACCTTTTAGTCAATCCAGGCGGTTCACGTCTCTGGTATCTCAAATATCGTATCAATGGTAAAGAATCCCGCCTCGGCTGAGGTGCCTATCCCGATGTTTCTTTGGCTTACGCCCGACAGCAACGTGATGGCATACGCAAGCTGCTGACGCAGAATATCAATCCAGCACAGCAACGTATCGCAGAGAAAGCTGCCCGCTCACCGGAAAAAACGTTTAAGCACGTTGCATTGAGCTGGCATAAAAGCAACAGAACATGGTCAGCAAACCACTCTTCCCGTCTGCTTGCCAGCATGAACAATCACATCTTCCCGGTGATTGGACACTTGCCGGTAGCTGAACTGAAACCTCGTCACTTTATCGACCTGCTAAAAGGCATTGAGCAAAAAGGTCTGCTGGAAGTCGCAGCACGTACCCGGCAGCATATGTGCAACATCATGCGGCATGCAGTGCATCAGGGGATGATTGAGAGCAATCCGGCGTCGAATCTCGAAGGTATCATCGCAGCACCGGTTAAACGACACTACCCCGCCCTTCCCCTTGAACGACTACCCGAACTGTTGAGTCGTATTGATGGCTATCATCAGGGACGGGAATTAACCCGGCTGGCTGTTTCTCTCACCCTGCATGTCTTTATTCGCTCCAGCGAACTGCGGTTTGCCCGCTGGACGGAGATAAGTTTCAGAAACAAAATCTGGACGATCCCCGCCACACGAGAACCGATCCCTGGAGTCCGCTATTCCGAGCGTGGGGCAAAAAATGCGTACGCCACATATTGTACCGCTGTCAAAGCAGGCTATATGCATTCTAAAGCAAAAAAGAGAAGTTCAGCCGAGCATAAACTGGTGTTTCCCAGCATTCGTGATCCGTACAAACCAATGAGTGAATGTAGTCGCGCCACGTATTAAATGTTAATCCAGGACCAGCTCATTTTCTGCCAAAACCATAAACGCCTATTGCATCTTGTAATTTTCACGTAGACGATGCTGTTAATTTTCCTCGCAAAAGGAACAGGAACAGCGCGACCATACAGGCCGTTGTCTGTATACCTCCCAGCGTTGGCACTGCAGGAAATGTCATTACAGAACCGAGCCAGGTTGCAGTTGCAGCAGCCCCCATAGTAAGAAAACCGAGTAAAGCGGATGCCAGCCCGGCCTGTTTCCCGAATGGACCCATTGTAATTGCCGTTCCCAATGGATTAGCCAGCCCCATTCCCCAGAGGTACATAACCATCGACAGGGAATACCAGCCTAATCCCGGAGACTCAGGCCCAATCAACAACATGCCACCACCAAGCAAAGCAGTAAGGATGCCTCCCGAGGTAATGATTTGCGCGCCATAGCGGCGCGCCAGTCGTGGGGCCGCCATACCCGCGCCGAAGACCACAAACACGGTGGCGGCAAAGTAAAATCCGACTTGTAATGATGATAACCCTATCCCCTTTATCAGGATGGCGGGTGCGGCGCCGAAGGAGGCAAATAAACCGCTCATCAGCAGGCTCACCGACAGTGCCGGAAGAATAAACTTCCCATTCACTGCCAGCCTGGAATACGAAACAATCACGCCCGGAATTGAAATTGGAGCACGCCTTTCAGCTGGATGCGTTTCTCCCAATGCAGTGGTATAAAAAATGGCTACAGCAAAGGCCGCAAGGCCCACGAGGATGAAGATCGCCCGCCAGCCCAAAGTGGTGGTCAGCACACTGCCCACCAGCGGTGAAAAACCGGGGGCGGCCGCTGTGGCGATCATGGTGAGGGACAGTGCACGAGCCAGTGTTTCACCATCGAACAAATCACGTGCAATGGCTCGGGCCAGCACTGCAGCGGCACAGATACCTAACGCCTGGATGACGCGTCCGATAATAAGCGTTTCAAGTGAGGTAGCAAGCCCCCCCACGACAGTCCCTACGATGAATATTGACAGCCCTCCCAATATCAGTTTTTTGCGGCCATAGCGGTCTGCCAGCGGACCAACCACTAATTGAGCCAGAGCGAAAGTGATAAAAAAACTGGAGAGCGTAAGACCCAGTTCACGTGCTGATACCCCTAACTGCTCGCCGATATCCGGGAATGCGGGGAGAATGATATTTGTGGATAAGGTGCTGATAGCCGAAAGCCCCGCCAGCAAAGCGATAATCTTCCCTGTTAATCGCGGATTTTCAGAGACCTGGTCACCTGCCTCAATGTCCCCCGGAAAGCTTTGCGTCTTCATAGTAAAATTTCACCAAAAAAATACTGACAAAAAAACAGCTCTCTTACCTGTTAGAGCAAGAGCACCCACCCCGACAGGAAGATGTTCTGCAACTGCGCTTTTGACCTGTATAAGTCATCAGATTCCTTAATTCCACAGTTGATAAGGGAAAACCACAGATCATCACCCAATGACAATGGTCTGTGGTGAGACGATGCGACAAAAGCGGTTCATTCATTCGCGGCGGAAACAGGTCTGGTCGGTGTCGAACTTTTACTCTGCTGCTGATTGTCAGGGCGTATCCTGAACCAGATGGCATACATTGCCGGCAGGAAGACCAGCGTGATGATGGTGCCACCAAACGTCCCGCCAATCAGGGTATAAGCCAGCGTCCCCCAGAACACCGAGTGGGTCAGCGGGATAAACGCCAGAATAGCCGCCATTGCCGTCAGCAATACCGGCCGGGCTCGCTGCACCGTTGCTTCCACCACCGCATGGAATGGTGCCAGCCCTTCCTGTTCGTTGTGATGGATCTGCCCTATCAGGATCAGCGTGTTACGCATCAGAATACCCGACAGCGCAATCAGTCCTACCAGCGCATTGATGCCAAACGGCTGGTTAAACACAAGCAGCGTTGGCACCACCCCAACAAGCCCCAGCGGCGCAGTGAGGAATACCATCACCATCGCCGACATCGACCGCACCTGCAGGATAATAATCAACAGCGTCATGGCAATCATGATAGGGAACAGCGGTGCCATCGCTTTTGTCGCTTTCCCGGATTCTTCAATCGACCCCGCCTGCTCGATGCGGTATCCGGCCGGGAGCGTATCAATGACCGGCTGCAACGACTTCATGATTGCCGTCGAGACATCCGGTGGCTGCAGATTTTCGGCAATGTCCCCCCGCACGGTAATGGTCGGCGTTCGGTCGCGGCGGCGCAGAACAGGATCTTCCATTTGTACCTCAACCCCTCCTATCTGAGATAACGGAATCCGCTGGCCGGAAGAACCCACTAAGGTAAAACCGGCGATTTTTTCCGGATCAAGCCGGATATCTCCTGCCGCCCGCCCCATCACCTGCACCGAACGGATATCTTCACGCACCGAAGTGATCGGAACCCCTGAAAGCAGGAACTGAAGCTGCTGTGCGACCGCATTCGATGTCAGCCCCACCGCCTGCAGGCGATCCTGATTGAGCGTGAAGTGCAGCGCTGGCACCCGCGGCCCCCAGTCGGTGTTGACGGTCCTCATCATCGGGCTGGCCTGCATCACCTTTTCGACCTTGTCTGCAATTTCGCGCAGTTTAACAGGATCCGGCCCCATCACCCGGTAGGCCACCGGATAAGGAGAATACGGACCGAACACCAGTTGAGTCACGCGCACGCGCGCCTCAGGTGCCAGGCCGCTGGCCGCCGCTTCACGTAGCCTGAACTTGAGCGCCTCGCGCGCTTCCTGACTGTCCGTCAACACGACAATTTTCGCAAACGACGGATCGGGCAGCTCAGGTGCCATGGCCAGATAAAAACGCGGCGATCCCTGCCCAATATAGGACGTAATGATTTTTGCCTCTTTCTGTTTTCTCAGCCAGGCTTCGATTTTGGCCGTGGTGGCGCTGGTTTGCTCTATCGCGGTGCCATAAGGCATCTGCACTTCAACCAGTACCTCCGGGCGGTCGGAGGTCGGGAAAAACTGTTTTTTCACCAGTCCCATGCCGAGTATAGCGACCGTAAAGACGGCAATAACGGTACCGGCGACTATCCACTTGCGTGCAATGACGCGGGTCAGTAAACGGCGAAAACGGTTGTAATGACGGGTGTCGTAAATCGCCGCATGCCCGCCCTCCACCGTTTTGATTTTTGGCAACATTTTCACGCCCAGATAAGGCGTAAACACCACCGCCACAATCCAGGAAGCAATCAGGGCGATACCGACAATCCAGAACATGTTGCTGGTGTATTCACCGGCAGTGGACTGGGCAAAACCGTTGGGCATGAATCCGACGGCGGTGACCAGCGTGCCTGCCAGCATCGGGGCCGCCGTGTGACTCCAGGCATAGGCCGAGGCTTTGATGCGGTCGTAGCCCTCTTCCATTTTCACCACCATCATCTCGATGGCGATGATGGCATCATCGACCAGCAACCCGAGCGCCAGGATCAGCGAGCCCAGGGTAATACGGTCAAAGTTTTTGCCGGAAGCCTCCATCACCACAAAGACAATTGCCAGCGTCAGCGGCACCGCCGCGGCAACCACCACGCCCACGCGCCAGCCCATACTGACGAAGCACACCACCATCACCACCAGCAGCGCGACGAAGAATTTGATCATGAACTCGTCAACGGCGGAGCTGATGTTGACTGACTGATCGGTGACCTTGGTCAGGGTCATGCCCAGCGGCATGCCCTCATTGATTTTGGCCGTTTCCGCATCCAGCGCCTTACCCAAATCCAGACCGTTCCAGCCGTCGCGCATAACGATGCCCAGCAGCAGCGCCGGTTCACCCTGATTGCGGATCAGGAAGGTCGCAGGATCTTCGTAGCCCCGTTCAACGGTTGCCACGTCAGAAAGCTGCAAGGTTCTGCCCTGTACGACGATGGGCGTTTCGCGGATTTTCTCCAGTTTGTCTAAGGCGCCATCCAGGCGGATAAAGACCTGCGGCCCTTTGGTATCAATCGAACCGGCGGGCGTCAGGACGTTCTGGCTGTTGAGGGCGGAGAAAATATCCTGAGGCGAAATACCCAGCGTGGCCAGCCGGTCATGCGAGAACGAGACAAAGATGCGTTCGGCCTGTTCGCCAATGATATTGACCTTCTTGACCCCCGGCACATGCAGAATTTGCTGGCGCAACGATTCCGCATCGCGCACCAGCAGTCGCTGTGGCTCACCTTTGGCCTTCAGCGCAAAGAGCGCAAAGGTCACGTCAGAGAATTCATCATTGACCATCGGCCCGATGACGCCTGCCGGCAGATTTTTGGTCTCATCCCCCAGCTTCTTACGTGCCTGATAAAACTCTTCCTGCACCTGTGAAGGCGGTGTGCTGTCCTTCAGCGAAAGCATGGTAAAAGCCAGACCGGGACGCGTGTACGTTTCGCTGCGGTCATACCACTTCAGCTCCTGCATACGCTTTTCCAGCGGTTCAGCCACCTGATCCTGCATTTCCTGCGCGGTGGCACCCGGCCAGGCAGAAATAATGGTCATCTGCTTGACCGTAAACGGCGGGTCTTCAGCCCGTCCCAGTTCAAAAAACGAAAGAATACCGGCCACGGTAATCAGGATAATCAGGAACAGCGTGATTGAGCGCTCACGCACGGCGAGCGCAGAAAGATTGAATCGCCCCCCGCTCATGGCTGGCTCCCGGCGACGCGGGTGTCGCTTTGTTCGGCCAGGCGTACGGCCTCACCGTCATGCAGCAGATGCGCCCCCAGGGCGACCACCTGCTCTCCGGGCTTAAGGGAACCGGTCACCCGCGCCGCATCGTCACCCAATCCCTGCACCTGCACGGGCAGCCATGACACTTTGGCGGGCTTACCCGAAATCTCCCAGACACCCGGCCCTTTGCCAGGATCATAGATGGCCGCTAAAGGCACCTGCATCACCTGGCCCGGTAATTTATCGTCTGCAATATGCAGCGTCACGGTGGATCCCAGCGGGGCATTCGCCAGTGCTCCTTCAAGCACATATCTCGCCTCGAAGGTACGGGTTAGCGGATCTGCCGCATCGGAAAGGAGCCGCAGTTTCGCAGGGACGGCCTGTTTACCGGTACCGTATAACGTTGCTTCGGCCTCGCTTCCGGCAGCCGGACGTAACGTCTCAGGCAACTGCACAATGGCCTCGCGCTGCCCTGCCCTGGCCAGCCGGACCACCGGCTGCCCGGCACTGACAACCTGACCGGGTTCAGCCAGCGTATCCATGACCACACCGTCGGCGTCAGCCAGCAGCACGGCGTAGCCCGTGGCGTTTTCTGCCACATTGGCCTGTGCCTGAGCCGCACTGAGTTCAGCTTTGGCCGTATCGGCGGCGGCCTTTATCTGATCGTAGGCCGATGCCGACACTGCGCCTGCAGCGACCAGACCGCGATAACGCACCTCGTCATCAGTCGCTTGTCTTGCACGGGCCCGTGCAGCCGCGACAGCCTGTTGCTGAGCCTGTGCCTGCAGACTCAGGTCAACCGGATCCAGACGCATCAATGGCTGACCACGTTTAACGGTCTGGCCGGTATCGACCAGCCGTTCAAGGATTTTGCCCTGCACTCTGAAACCGAGATCACTTTGAATCCGGGCGACTACAACGCCGGTAAATGCGCGGGAGGCATCGGCAGCACTCACTACGGTCGCAGACCTGACCAGAGGAGGCCGAGTACGGGGATCGGCGGTGCCGGAAGAGTCACCGCAGGCCACAAGGGCAAGCGGCAACAGGCAAACAGCAAAGGTGGCAGGATTAAGCCTGAGCATGGGTTCCCTTAATTGAGTTAACAGGACAGTAACCGCATTCTCAGACTAGTGACCAATAATGTCAATAGTCACAACTTAGGGTGACAGACTTCTTAGTATCAGTGAGGACAGGAGCGCCGCAGCCGCCGGTGCCGTTTCCAGATTGTATTGCAACTGCACCGGACTGATGTAAGGCCGCATGACCAGATATATCGCATGCGCCGCCTCATCCAGCGGCGTTTTCCGTTCAAACTCTCCCGCCTGCCGCCCTTCAACAATGATGTGCTCAATCAATGTTCTCAGACGCTCTTCATGGGCCTCTGCCGAAGGCCACTTATCCCGTGCCGCGACGGCAGCAATGTCATAAAGCTTGCGATCGTGAAAAAACAAATCACTGCCGGCTTCAGTCAGGGCCCGGAATAAACGCCGCAATTTTTCGGAGGCCGACGGGGCATCCGCAATCGCTGAATTGACAATCGCCATGATCATCGCCAGCCGGTTGGCGCAGATCACCTCGCCGATTGCCTGCTTGGAATCGAAAAATTTATAGATGTAAGATTTTGAAAATCCTATTGATTTAGCCAGTTCTGACACCGTGGTTTTCTCATAACCAAAATGCCCGAAATGCTCTGTGGCAGCATCGACGACCTGATCACGGACACTGTGATCCGATGGCCCCCTTGGGGGATGTACATTTATGTGTTTAGTCATTTTTCCAGCTTAGCTCAATGAGCCCTGATTGACAACGAGTGACCATTTGGTAATGTAGTCACACTTCAAAACTGACTCAAGGAATATCAATGTTCCACCTCCGTACTCTTGCACTGGTGGTGAGCAGCGTCTTACTGGCGGGTTGCGCCACCGGGCCGGATTATCATCGCCCGGATGCCCCCCTTCCTGAACACTATCAGTCACCGTCTGCCGTCCAGCAGAGAAGTGCCTCCAGACCCGCCAGTTTTGCCGTCTGGTGGGACGGCTTCGGCGATCCTCTGCTAAGTCAGTACGTTACAGACGCCCTTGCGCAAAATCTCGACCTCGCACAGGCCACCGCCCGCATGACACAGGCCCGTGCCGGACTGGGCGCGGCCACAGCAGCGCTGTTGCCCTCAGGTAACATCAGCGGGCAAGCGGCACGCGCGTATCAGTCGGCCGAAACCCCGCTGGGTCAGGTTCTCAGCTCAACGCCGGATTATAATCGCTACGGCAATAGCTATGAAACCGATCTCAACGCAAGCTGGGAGATTGACGTATTTGGGGGGCTGCGACGCGGGCGACAGGCAGCACTGGCTGACTATCAGGCTTCCGAGGCGGGCGTCGCCGCAACCCGTCTTGCCGTCGCGGCTCAGACTGCCGATATCTATATCACCCTGCGCGGTTTACAGGCCCGGCTGTCCATCGCGGAGAAACAGGTTAGTACGCAGCAGGAACTGCTGGAAAAGGTACAACTCCTGAACGCTAAAGGACTGGCTCCAGGGTATCAGGTTCGCCAGACCGAAGGGGAACTGGCGCAGGTTCAGGCAACCGTACCGGTTCTCAGTATGGGGCTTGATGCGGCCATGAATGCATTAGATGTCATGCTCGGCACGCCTCCCGGCACCCATCGCAGTCAGTTAGCGTTGCCGGGTGCCATACCGCAGGCTCCGCAGATAGCCTCAACGGGCACACCTGCCGACCTGTTGCGCCGCAGACCCGATATTATCGTGGCGGAGCGCCATCTCGCGGCTTCGAGTGCACGCATCGGCGTGGCTGTCAGTGAGTATTATCCGAAGTTTTCACTCAGTGCACTGCTCGGCAGCGCAACGGCTGTATCGGGCAATAACCTGTTCTCAGGCGGTGCCAGCCAGTCGGCAGCCGTGCTGGGACTGCGCTGGCGGCTCTTCGATTTTGGTCGCATCAACGCCCAGATAGATCAGGCGAAAGGCCAGGAAGCCGAAGCGCTCGCGGCCTATCGCCTGTCGGTATTACGCGCCACCGAAGACGTCGAAAATGCTTTCTCCGCCCTGGTCAATCGTGAAATACAGGCAGCCACGCTGACCCGCGGTGAAACCGCCCTGGCCAGCGCCCGCCAGTCATCTTTTATCGCTTACCGGCAGGGAACAGCCAGCCTGATGGACGTCCTGCACAACGATGAAACCCTGTTACAGGCTTCCGACGCCAGGGCGCAGGCGCAGACAGAATCTGCGCGCGCGGCTGTTGCTACGTTCAGGGCGCTTGGAGGAGGCTGGCAGCCGCCAGAAACGCCCGCACCATAAGATGCTGCGGATCTTCCCTTACTTGTGTCACAGACGTGACGACCTTTTTACCGTTGATTACACGACAGAACCGTACTGATAACCGGGGGACTGATGAAAAGGATAGGTATTCTGGAGATAGACGCGTTAACTGAAAAACTGGTACGAGGATTGTTTCTTGCCGAGCCTGATGCACAGGTATTTCTGGTTTCGGGAAACAACGAACGCACACGCAAGCTGGGAAGAGAGTTCCCCTGCTGGACGCTGGACAGTTACCAGGATGTCATCAATGAGACTGATGTCATTATTACCGGCGTAGATCGCCATGCTCTGGATGAAATGGCCAATCAGGTGCAGTTGCGAAGCGCGCAAACGCTGGTTTCACTGGTGCCGGGGCTGCCATCACAGCGTTTGCGAAAGCTATTCAGACACACTGATTGTGTCAGACTGATGTTTTCCTTCGCCGCTGAAATCAATAAATCGAGCGTGCTCCTGACCGGTGCTGATCAAGAGGTTCAGCGCTTATTTTCCCTGCTGGGCCCACTAACCTTATTGCCTGACGAGTCGGACTTTGACTTAGCAACGGTCAGTCTTTGTATGAGTAATGGCTTTTATTTCCTGGCGGAAGGCTTAGCGTGCTGGCTGACTGGGAAAGGTATGGCGGATGACACTGCCCGCCAGCTGGTTCTTAACGGCCTGAAAGACTGTGCTGAATATGCGGGTTATCACTCGTCCATCAACCCATCCTTGATGACTGGGGTCTTGAACCGCTGTCCCCGGCACATCGAAACGATCTACTGGAGGTAATGGACGATCGTTACGGAAAAAGCGCGACGGTCATGATAAGCCAACTGCCGACCGAGGAATGGTACGGGTGCGTGGGGGACAGTACGCTGGCAGACGCCATCCTGGATAGGCTGATGCACAATGCACACCGCCTGGAAATGAAAGGTGAATCGATGCGAAAAAGGCGGGCTCAGGTTGACACAAAGTGAACAACCGAGGTAATAAGAAGCGTTGATGGCGCGTTAGGAAATAACGCGTTCACGTTCCCCCGGAACAACCGTTCATCTTCACCAGAATACGCACGCAAACCGGTCGTGTTAAAGGGAGGCTTAATCACG
>NZ_JAYGJO010000047.1:0-16141 GCF_035013185.1 Acerihabitans sp. TG2 | reverse complement strand
CGGGTGAGCGAGTGCGGCCAACGCACCTGTAATGGGAAAGATGACGGGTATAGGGGCTGGACTTTATCGGTTTACTCCCTACAATCCCTCGGCAAAAGGCTAACAATAGCGAATCGTAGCGAGAAAACACCATGACCACCGAGACGTTGCCAAATGAAGTTTATGAAAACCAACTGGCGGAGAAAGCTACGCGGCTTAAGGATATGATGGCGGCGTTCCAGGCTCCGGAGGCGGACGTTTTTCGCTCGCGGGCACAGCATTATCGTATGCGCGCCGAGTTTCGGGTGTGGCATGAGGATGATGATCTTTACCATATTATGTTTGATCAGCAAACCAAGGAGAAGATTCGTATTGATCACTTTCTTCCTGGTAGCGAGCTGATTAATCAACTGATGGTGGTTATGATGGAGGCGCTGCGGCCTTCGCCGGTGCTGCGGCGCAAGCTGTTCCAACTTGATTATCTGACGACGATGAGCGGTGAGGCGGTGATTACGCTGATTTATCACCGTCCGTTGGATGATGAATGGCGGGAGCATGCGGGTGCGTTGCGCGCGGCGCTGCGGGGGCTGGGTTTTGAGGTAAACCTGATTGGTCGTGCCACCAAGACCAAGATCTGCCTAGACAGGGATTATGCTGATGAACGGCTGATGGTTGACGGTCAAGAGATGATTTATCGGCAAATAGAGAACAGCTTTACGCAGCCGAATGCCATGGTGAATATCCAGATGCTGGAGTGGGCGATATCGGCTACGCGGAACGCCCAGGGAGATTTGCTGGAGCTGTACTGTGGCAACGGTAACTTCTCCTTGGCGCTGGCGCGTAATTTTACCCGGGTGCTGGCTACGGAAATAGCCAAACCGTCGGTGGAAGCCGCCCAGTTTAATATTGCCGCTAATGGGATTGATAATGTGCGGATTATTCGCATGTCGGCGGAAGAATTCACTCAGGCGATGGGCGGTGTACGAGAATTTACCCGCCTCAAGGATATCGATCTAACAAGCTACCGCTGTGAAACCATTTTTGTCGATCCGCCACGCAGCGGCCTTGATGAGGCGACGGTGAGACTGGTTCAGGCCTATCCACGTATTTTATATATCTCGTGCAATCCTGAATCATTGTGCCGTAATTTGGCAACCCTTAGCGAAAGTCACTCGATCGAACGATTGGCGTTGTTTGATCAGTTCCCTTACACCCGGCATATGGAATGCGGGGTGTTGCTGGTAAAAAAAGGTAGTGGCCCAACCACGAATTGAAACCGGTATCAGTCTGCATCCTGGTCCATCTGTTTTAACACCTTTAGCCTGCGGATAATCCAAAATACCAGGATCACAATCAAAATCGACGGGATAAAATTAGAGCCGATGATCGGGTATTCCACGCGAATGATGGCGCTGTAAATGAGCAGTCCCAGCAGGAAACTGGCTGCCGCCAGCAACGGATAGCCCATCGGCATCGCGCGATCCTGGTAATGGTGGTGCAGACAATAAACCGAAAGGACTAACGATATTAACGGAAAGATGGAAAACGGGACGATTGAGCTGAACAGGACTAAAAACGAGCCGTTAAGGGATAAACCGGCGATCAGCGCCAGCAGCAGGGTGCTTTTTTCTCCAAGGGGTTTGATCATTATTTGCCTACCTGGGTTCATCTAGGGCGAGGGCGGTCGCCTTTTCCTGCTCCCGGCGATACCAATAAAACGCCCCCTTCGAAATCATCCGCAACTGTAATACCAAACGTTCCTCAAGCTGCCGACGTTGGTTGATGTCGACATCCAGCGCTTCCGCACCGGCGTTAAACACGATAATCACCATGGCTTCCGCTTGTGCTTCGGTAAAACTACGCGGCATATGGTTTTCAAGTTCGAGATAATCGGCAAGTTCAGCGATAAAGTGCTGGATTTCCCTGGCCACGGCGGCACGAAACGCCGCTGACGTCCCCGATCGCTCACGCAGTAATAAGCGGAAAGCGTTGGGATTGTTACCGATAAATTCCATAAAAGTGGCAACCGACGTACGAATAACGCTGCCGCCTTTGGCAATCCGTTGGCGAGCCTGGCGCATCAACTGACGCAACATTAAGCCACTTTCGTCCACCATCGTCAGCCCCAACTCATCGACATCGCGAAAATGGCGATAAAAGGAGGTGGGCGCGATCCCCGCTTCACGGGCGACTTCACGCAGGCTAAGGCTGGTAAAACTGCGCTCGGCACTTAGCTGGCTAAATGCAGCTTCGACAAGTGAACGCCGGGTTCGCTCTTTTTGTTGCGCTCTGACGCCCATAGTTCTGCCCAGTCCCACACTATCCATAAAGGAACACTATAACAAAATTTGTTGCAACAGCGTTCGTACAAACTGTGATTATTAACATCAGACTCAATATAACTGACACATATAGCTAAGAAAAAGGCCAATGCTAATGGGGTAATTTGCGCTACAATGTTACACCAACGTTGTAATTTTGTATAATATAGGCTAGCCCACTATGCAACCACATTATGACTACGATGCCCTCGTTATCGGCTCCGGCCCTGGTGGGGAAGGCGCGGCGATGGGTCTGACGAAACAAGGGGCCCGTGTCGCGGTAGTAGAACGCTACAACACCGTGGGCGGTGGCTGTACTCATTGGGGGACGATTCCGTCGAAGGCACTGCGTCAGGCGGTCAGTCGCATCATAGAGTTTAACCAGAACCCCCTCTATCGCGGTAATGAGCACCTGCCTCGCGCCAGCTTTGCGGATATCTTGCACCATGCTGACGATGTGATAAAACAGCAAATCCATATGCGACAGGGATTTTACGAGCGCAATCAGTGCAGAATTATCACCGGCGACGCCAGCTTCCTCGACGCACACACCCTAAAGATTCAATATCCGGATAATAGCGTCGAAACCCTGAGCGCGGCGAATATTATTATTGCCTGTGGGTCCCGGCCCTATCACCCCCAGAACGTGGATTTTAACCATCCACGTATCTATGACAGCGATTCCATTTTGAATCTCAAGCATGATCCCAAGCATGTGATCATTTACGGTGCGGGTGTCATTGGTTGTGAATATGCGTCAATATTTCGCGGATTAAACGTCAAGGTGGATTTGATCAATACCCGCGATCGGTTGTTAGCTTTCCTCGATCAAGAAATGTCGGATGCGCTGTCTTATCATTTTTGGGAAAACGGTGTGGTTATTCGCCACAACGAAGAATTTGAGCAGATTGAAGGCACCGATGCTGGCGTGGAAGTGCATTTCCGCTCAGGCAAACGGATTCGGGCAGATTGCATACTCTATGCCAATGGCCGCACCGGCAATACTGATACGCTGGCGCTGTCGAATGTGGGTCTGGAAGCGGATGGTCGAGGGCTTATCAAAGTCAATAGCATGTACCAAACTGCGCAGCCGCATATTTATGCAGTTGGCGATGTTATCGGGTATCCGAGTCTGGCGTCCGCGGCCTACGATCAGGGGAGGATTACCGCCCAAGTGATTATTAAAGGCCAAGCCAACGTACAGTTGATCGAAAACATTCCTACCGGTATTTACACCATCCCGGAAATAAGCTCAGTGGGTAAGACCGAGCAGGAGTTGACGATGCTCAAAGTGCCTTATGAAGTGGGCCGAGCTCAGTTTAAGCACCTGGCTAGGGCGCAGATCGTCGGGATGAATGTCGGTAGCCTAAAAATTCTGTTCCACCGTGATACCCGACAGATCTTAGGCATCCATTGTTTTGGCGAGCGTGCCGCCGAAATTATTCATATCGGCCAAGCGATCATGGAACAAAAAGGTGAAGGTAATACCATCGATTACTTCGTTAATACCACCTTCAACTACCCGACCATGGCAGAAGCCTATCGAGTAGCGGCACTCAATGGGTTAAACCGCCTCTTTTAAGTCATTGCCCATATAGGTCTGCATATGCATGCGGATAGAGTCGGCAAGTTGCTCATAACGCGCACGCAGCGGGGAGCCAGGGCGATACACTAAAGCGATAGTGCGCTTTGGCTCCGGTTTATAACATTGCATATAACAAACCCCATCCCGTTTGCGCTCGTTGGGTACCGCCAGTGACGGCAATAAGGTAATGCCGCTACCCGCCGACACCATATTGCGTAACGTCTCAAGGCTGGTGGCACGAAAGTGAGTATCTTCATCGGCGCCGGCCTGGAAACAGAAACCCATTGCCTGATCGCGCAGGCAGTGCCCATCCTCCAGCATCAACAGCTTTTCGCCCGCCAAATCCGACATGGGGACCATTTCACGGTCAGCCCACGGATGACTGGCATACACGGCAAGCTGCAGTGGCTCATCGAACAAGGGAATTTCGATAAAGGGTTCCGTCTCTTTGACCAACGCCAGGATCGCGCAATCAAGCTTGCCACTATCAAGCTGTAGCAATAATTGGCTGGTCTGGGCCTCGTGCAGATACATTTCAAGCTTGGGATAGGTCTCATGCAGCGTCGGTATAATATGCGGCAATAAATAAGGCCCTACGGTGGGGATGAGGCCGATATGCAATGGCCCCGACATGGACTCTCCTTGCTGGCTAGCCATCTCGCGTAGTATTTTCACCTCTCGCAAAATCGTGCGGGCCTGTTCCACCAGCAGCAGTCCAGCTTGGGTAAACAGCACCTTACGACTGGTGCGCTCAAGCAGCATCACACCCAACTCATCTTCCAGTTTACGAATCTGGCCACTCAGGGTCGGCTGGCTAACGTGACAAGCGTCGGCCGCACGTCGGAAATGACGGTGTTCTGCCAAGGCAACCAGATACTCAAGATCGCGAATATTCATTAAAATCCTCCATGCCGCGATAGTTCGCGTCGATAGATAGGATAGCAATCAACGATTATCCCTATCAATAGTTAATGTCGATAATAAGCACCTTCTCGTTAGACCTGTTGTTAGTTCTTTATTTTGCACATCATTAAGGGGTCCATATGTTTGCTGGTGAAGGTCAAGAAGGTAAAAAGGTTCCATCAGTTATTTTCCATACTCGCCAGAATGATAACTGGGTCGACGTGACTTCCGACGAATTATTCAAGAATAAAACCGTCATTCTGTTCTCATTGCCGGGTGCGTTTACCCCTACCTGCTCTTCCAGCCATTTGCCCCGATATAACGAACTGGCGGGGTTATTCCGTCAGCATGGCGTTGACAGTATTGTGTGTGTTTCGGTCAATGATACGTTTGTGATGAATGCATGGCAGGCTGATCAACACGCTGAAAATATTACATTTTTGCCCGACGGCAACGGCGAATTCACCAAGGGAATGGGGATGCTGGTAGAAAAAGCTGATGTCGGTTTTGGCCCACGTTCTTGGCGCTACTCCATGCTGGTCCGGGACGGCCTGGTGGAAAAAATGTTTATCGAGCCCAATAAGCCGGGTGACCCTTTTGAAGTCTCTGACGCCGATACCATGCTGTGTTATCTGGCCCCTGAATGTAAGGTCCAGGAGTCCGTGTCGCTGTTCACCAAACCGGGATGTCCGTTCTGCGCCAAAGCCAAGCAGATGCTGCGCGACAACGGTCTGCAATATGAGGAAATTTCGTTGGGCAAAGACGCCACCACCGTCAGCCTGCGCGCGGTAACCGGACGTTCCACGGTACCGCAGGTGTTCATCGGCGGGCGCCATATTGGCGGCAGTGAAGAACTGGAGGCGTTCTTGCTGCAACCGGCATAACCCTGACGGCCTACGTTAGCGCGCTGACGCTTTAACCGGACTCGCTGCGGGTTCCGTGATCGCGGGCTTAGCGTGCCATGAGGTTTCGGTTGGCCGGGAAAACCATGGCCAATTCAACCCCATTGGCGATTGCCCTTTATCAGGCCCGCAGCGAGATCGGTGATGGCGCTATCGCGCCTAGCGCCTAGCGCCTAGGACAAGCGTTTTTTGGCCTCTCCGATGGCATAAGCCACCTGTTTGGGCGAGACCCCGCCTTTGGCCGAACGTTTGTCCAGACAGGATTGCAGAGCCAGTATCGGGTACACATCCTCGCCAATGGTGCTGCTGAACCGTTGTAAATCCACCAGCGATAATGCTTCCAAGGCTTTACCCTGGCGAATCGCCTCTACCACAGCCTCACCGACGATATGATGTGCTTCACGGAAAGGGACACCTTTGCCCACCAGATAATCCGCCAGTTCAGTGGCATTGGCGTATCCCTGCTGCGCAGCTTCCTGGCAACGATCGCGTTTGACGCGCAACCCGTCCAATACCAGTGCGGCCATATGCAGGCAGTCCATCCACGTATCCAACGCGTCAAACAACCCCTCTTTATCCTCCTGCATATCCTTGTTATAGGCCAGCGGCAATCCTTTTAACGTCATCATCAAGCCGGTCAGCGCACCTTGCACCCGTCCGCACTTGCCGCGAATCAGCTCCAGTGCATCAGGATTTTTCTTCTGGGGCATCAGGGAGGACCCCGAGGTAACCCGATCGGACAATTCGATAAACGCCGCTTCACCGGTATTAAAGAAGATCAAATCCTCAGCAAAACGGGAGAGGTGGACCATACTGATGGCCGCATTGGACAACAACTCCAATGCATAGTCACGATCTGACACACTATCAAGACTGTTGCGGGTTGCCGAGGCGAAACCCAGCCAGCCGGCCAGTTGGTCGCGATCGATCTCATAGGCGGTGCCCGCCAGCGCGCCTGAGCCTAATGGACTGACGTCCAATCGTTCTAAGGTATCCTGTAGGCGGCTCTCATCGCGGGCCAGCATTTCGGTATAGGCCATGCACCAATGGGCAAACGTCACCGGTTGGGCGCGTTGAAAATGCGTATAGCCGGGCATGACCGCATCTTGGGTGATCTCGGCAGTAGCCACCAACGCCAACTGCAGTTGTTTAACTGCCGCCAGCAGTTCAGATACCTGCAACTTGCACCATAATTTGAGGTCGGTGGCCACCTGGTCATTACGGCTGCGTCCGGTATGCAGCTTTTTGCCCAAATCGCCGACTTTTTCGATTAACCGCTGTTCCACCCAGCTGTGAATATCTTCCGCATCGCTGGCCAGAATGGCCTCAGGTGAGGCGCTCACTTCTTCGAGCAGAAAACCCAATGCCTCTTCAAGCCGTAACTGTTCATCCGTCGTCAGTATGCCAACGGTAACCAACGCCTTCGACCATGCCACCGAGCCAGTGATATCCTGCTCTGCCAGCCGATAATCAAAGCGCAGTGAGTCATTTAATGTTTTAAAACGCTGATCAGCCGCTTGGCTAAACCGTCCGCCCCAAAGTGCCATACAGTGCATCCTTAATGTCGTTTTTTGCCGGGGCACGATAACCATACCCCAGCCTCTACTGTTAAAAATGTGCCAACGAACACCCCCCCTGGAAAGGTACTCAGGCCAGAATGCGGGTGCCGATAGATTCACCGTTAAATAATGCGGGTAATTGTTCCGCATGCCGCCAGCCGGCGATATCCACTGGCCGGCCGAGGGTACGCGCCGCATCTAGCGCCGCATTGACCTTAACAATCATACCGTCAGTAATAATGCCCTGTGCAATAAGTTGTTCGGCTTTATGTGCGGTCATTTCGGCGATACGTTGACCTTTACCATCAAGAATCCCGCTGACATCGGATAATAAAATCAGATCAGCACCCAGCGTAGCGGCCAGCGCGGTGGCAGCCTGATCGGCATTGACGTTCATCAGTTCACCTTGCTGGGTAATGCCAATTGAGCTGATAACCGGTAGGTAACCGGCACCAAGCAGGGTGTTAAGCAACGCGGGCGAGCCTGGGCTTGCATGGCCGACATAACCCAGTTTTTCATCCAGGGGGGTAACCGTCACGCAGTCACCGTCACCCAGACAGAGTCCCACCGCCGGAATACGGTGTTTTTTTGCCCAGGACAACAGGATTTTATTGGCCGTCCCGCCGAGGGCGCCGGTAATAATATCGATCTGGTCAGCTGGGGTTACCCGTAATCCATTGATCTTGGCTACCGGCAGCGCCAATCTTTTCATTAAATCATCCACCAGATAGCCGCCACCGTGAACAATCAGCAGTTGCCGCTGATGCGCTGCCCGATAGGTATCGAGCGCCGAAAACAGTCTTTCCAGCGCTTCGTCACTGTCAAGTAACACGCCGCCTAATTTTATCACTAAGGGATTCATTATTTTTTGTTACCTCGTTGGATACCCATCAGAGCAAGGATTGGGTTTGCGCAAAACCAAAGCGGATATTAGCGCACTGTACCGCCTGTGCGGCAGCGCCTTTTAATAAATTATCTTCCGTTGCCACCACGATCAGATGCTCGCCTTCTAAGGCAAAACCGATGTCACAAAAAGGCAGACCTACCACCGATTTTAATGCCGGTACGCCTTTTTCGTACAGTCGAACCAGAGGTTTGTCGTGATAGGCATTGTGAAAACACTGCGCAACATCCTCTGCCGTTATGCCGGTCTTAAGCCGACAAGTAATAGTGGCCAAGATACCGCGGGGAAAATTGCCCAAATGCGGGGTAAAAATGACCGGAATGCCCAAATGCGTGGCGATCTCCGGCTGATGTCGATGGGTAAATAATCCGTAAGGCTGCAGGCTAACTTCACAGACGCTGCTGGCCAGGGAGGCTTTACGTCCCGCACCGCTAACACCGCTGACCGCATTGATGACCGGCCATTGCGCGTCATTAAGCAGGCCGTCATTCACCAGCGGCTTGAGCGCTAGCTGCGCTGCGGTGGGATAGCATCCCGGCACGGCAATCAGCTGCGCCTGTTTCAAGGCTTCACCCTGCCATTCCGCCAAGCCGTAAACCGCCTTGGCCAACCAATCGGCATGCCGATGCTCGAAGCCATAATAACGGGTATAAAAATCCACCTGGTTTACCCGGTAGGCACCGGATAAATCGAACACGACACAACCGGCCGCCAAGAATACCGGGACCAGGTCATGGCTGACCTCATGGGCGGTGGCGAGAAACACCACATCTACCGTTTTTGCCAGTTCACCGGCATCCACCAAGGGTTGTAGCGGTAAATCAACTATCCCTTTGAGGTGTGGGTACAAATCGGACAGTAACTTGCCGGCATCCGCACTTTGCGCTGAAACCGCCAATGCGGTTATGTTCATCTGTGGGTGTCGATTCAGATAAGCCACAAGCTCAGCTCCGGCATAACCACTGGCACCGACAATCAGCGTATTCAGCATGACTTTTGTTCACCTTATTGATGCGTTTTATCCACGAGGAGGGTTGTGCAGCAATCATTAATAAAAACCGATATTAATCTACCCGACAGCCGCTGGTTGCCAAGGCAACAATACGCTGTTTCGTCGTTTCGCTGTTCACCCGCGAGGCCAAGCGTAGTAGTCTGGTAATAATTGATTTATTTACGCTCAACGTTAGTGTATTTTTATTCACTATTATTGCATGAATATTGATACTATCCAAATTTAAGGCTGTCAACAGTGAAGATAAATTTACCCCCATTTATTGAATTATACCGCGAACTGATTGCCACTCCGTCCATCAGTGCCACCGACAGCGCGCTGGATCAGAGTAATCAAACGCTAATCAATTTGTTGGCCGGCTGGTTTACCCATCTCGGGTTTAAAGTAGAAATTCAACCGGTGCCGGGAACCCGAAATAAATTCAATATGCTGGCCAGTATAGGTAGCGGTACGGGTGGCTTGTTGTTAGCCGGCCATACGGATACCGTACCTTTTGACGACGGACGCTGGACCCGTGATCCTTTTACGCTTACCGAACAGAATAACAAGTTATATGGTCTGGGTAGCGCCGATATGAAAGGATTTTTCGCTTTCATTCTTGATACGCTGCGCGATCTCGATAGCACCAAGCTGCAAAAACCGCTGTATATCCTCGCCACCGCCGATGAAGAAACCAGCATGGCCGGGGCCAGCTATTTTGCACAATCAAGTCAACTACGTCCGGATTGTGCGATTATCGGCGAGCCGACCTCATTACGCCCGGTACGCGCCCATAAAGGCCATATCTCAAACGCAGTGCGTATTCTCGGGCAGTCGGGTCATTCCAGTGACCCGACGCTCGGCGTCAACGCCATTGAACTGATGCACGAAGCCATTTCTCATTTAATGGTGCTACGCACGACGTTGCAAGAGCGCTACCACCATGCGGCATTCGATATTCCTTACCCCACCATGAATTTTGGTCACATCCATGGTGGCGACTCCGCCAACCGTATTTGCGGCTGTTGTGAACTGCACATGGATATTCGCCCCTTGCCCGGTTTAACACTGGCCGATCTTAACGGTTTATTGACCGAGTCGCTGGCACCGGTGAGCGCGCGCTGGCCAGGCCGGTTGACGGTCGAAGCCCTACACCCGCCGATACCCGGCTATGAATGTCCGGCGGATCACCGCTTGGTGGCGGTGGTGGAAAAATTGCTGGGCACCAAAACTGATGTGGTCAATTACTGCACCGAAGCACCCTTTATCCAGCAGCTTTGCCCTACGTTGGTGTTAGGTCCCGGTTCGATTAAACAAGCGCATCAACCGGATGAATATATCGATACAGCCTTTATAAAACCGACGCGGGAACTCATTTCCCAGGTGGTACGACATTTTTGTCTACAGTGAAGCTCTTTTTCGCATCGATCATGGAAAACACTCAAGCCGGGGGGCGACAGCTGGCCCACGGGAAGGGGTTTTTACGACGCTGAGATAAGTAACACTTATAATTGATGTATGTTATTAACTTTCACGAATTGATATTAACTCCACGCTTTATGGCGTGAAATGATGTCATTTGACGAATCAAAAGATACATGGCTAGATAACGGCGGGTGATTTACGTCATTCAGGTGAAATAAAATTTCAGGTAAGTTGGATCAGGGTCCTTATGAACGAACAATATTCAGCAATGCGAAGCAACGTTAGTATGCTCGGGAAGCTTCTGGGCGACACCATAAAAGATGCAATGGGTGAGAATATCCTGGATAAGGTTGAAACCATCCGCAAGCTGTCCAAATCATCACGAGCGGGCAGCGAAGTGCATCGCCAGGAACTGCTTTCCACGTTACAAAATTTATCCAATGACGAGCTATTACCGGTTGCCCGTGCATTCAGTCAGTTCTTGAATTTGACCAATACTGCCGAGCAATTCCATGTCATATCACCCCATGGTGAAGCGGCAAATAATCCAGAAGGGTTAGGCAAAGTGTTTGCCCGCCTCAAAGAGAATAAGCAGCTTGATGACAAAGATATTCGCGCTGCCGTGGAATCACTGTCCATTGAATTGGTGTTAACCGCCCATCCCACTGAAATTGCCCGTCGTACCCTGATCCATATGATGGTTGAAGTGAATAGCTGCCTGAAACAACTTGATCACAGCGATTTGGCGGACTATGAGCGTAAGCAAATCATGCGTCGTCTGCGACAATTGGTCGCGCAGTACTGGCATACCGATGAAATCCGGAAAAATCGCCCTTCTCCGGTTGATGAAGCAAAATGGGGTTTTGCCAATGTGGAAAACAGCCTATGGGAAGGTGTGCCGCAATATTTGCGTGAGCTCAATGAGCAATTGGAAACGGTGTTTGGTTATAAATTACCGGTAGACAACGTGCCGGTCCGCTTTACGTCCTGGATGGGCGGCGATCGTGACGGCAATCCCAACGTTACCGCCGATATTACCCGTCGGGTTCTGTTGCTTAGCCGATGGAAAGCCGCCGATCTGTTCCTGCGGGATATTCAGGTGTTGGTTTCAGAACTATCAATGACGGAATGCACTGCCGAACTCAGGGCCCTCGCCGGGGGCGAAAGTGTGCAGGAACCCTACCGGGTTATTATGAAACGCCTGCGATCGCAGTTAACTCATACTCAAGATTGGCTATCGGCGAAACTGAGGGGAGAGCTGGTATTGCCGCCCGAAGATTTACTGGAACACAACGATCAACTTTGGGACCCGCTTTATGCCTGCTATGAATCGTTAAAATCCTGCGGCATGAGTATTATTGCCAGTGGCCAGTTGTTGGATACGTTGCGGCGGATTAAATGCTTTGGCATACAGTTGGTGCGTATCGACGTGCGCCAAGAAAGCACTCTGCATACCGACGCATTAAGCGAAGTGACCCGCTACCTTGGGCTGGGTGATTATGAGAGTTGGCCCGAAACGGATAAACAAGCCTTTTTAATCCGCGAATTGAACTCCAAACGTCCGTTGCTACCGCGCCATTATCAGCTTAGCAAGCAGACGTGCGAGGTATTGGAAACCTGCAGGGTCATTGCCGATGCCCCGGAAGGATCAATTGCCGCTTACGTCATCTCCATGGCACGCACCCCGTCCGATGTATTG
This sequence comes from Acerihabitans sp. TG2, assembly GCF_035013185.1. Classification (NCBI taxonomy): domain Bacteria; kingdom Pseudomonadati; phylum Pseudomonadota; class Gammaproteobacteria; order Enterobacterales; family Pectobacteriaceae; genus Acerihabitans; species Acerihabitans sp. TG2. The sequence continues at coordinate 3,873 of NZ_JAYGJO010000047.1, read as the reverse complement.
GCGGTGCATTTGTTGTTGAAAGAAGCCGGTTGCCAGTTCACGTTGCCGGTGGCGCCGCTGTTTGAAACCTTGGACGATTTAAATAATGCCGATGAGGTGATGAGCCAATTATTAAGCATTGATTGGTATCGCGGTATTATCCAGGGTAAACAGATGGTGATGATCGGTTACTCGGATTCAGCCAAGGATGCGGGCGTAATGGCTGCATCTTGGGCACAGTACCGGGCACAGGATGCCTTGATAAAAACCTGCGAAAAAGCCGGTATCGCATTGACGTTATTCCATGGTCGCGGCGGTTCCATTGGCCGCGGCGGTGCACCGGCCCATGCCGCGCTGCTGTCACAACCTCCGGGAAGTTTGAAAGGCGGCCTGCGGGTGACCGAACAGGGTGAAATGATTCGCTTCAAATTTGGTTTGCCCGAAGTCGCCATCAGTAGCCTAGCGCTATATACCGGTGCCATTCTGGAGGCCAATCTGCTACCACCACCGGAACCGAAGCAGGAGTGGCGAGCGCTGATGGATGACTTGTCCACCACCTCATGCAATATGTATCGTGGTTATGTGCGCGAAAATCCCGATTTTGTGCCTTATTTCCGTTCAGCAACGCCAGAACAAGAGCTTGGCAAACTGCCCCTAGGCTCACGTCCGGCAAAACGGCGGCCCACCGGTGGCGTGGAAAGTTTGCGCGCTATCCCATGGATTTTCGCCTGGACACAAAACCGACTGATGCTGCCCGCCTGGTTGGGTGCCGGCGCTGCGTTGCAAAAAGCCGTGGACGAGGGTAAGCAGGATCAGTTGGAAGCCATGTGCTCAGATTGGCCGTTCTTTTCAACCCGTATCGGCATGTTGGAAATGGTGTTTGCCAAGTCGGATCTCTGGTTGGCGGAATATTACGATCAGCGACTGGTGGAAGAAAATTTATGGCCATTGGGAAAACAGCTGCGTAAGCAATTAGCAGACGATATTAACGTTGTGCTGACCATTGCCAACGACGACCATTTAATGGCCGATCTGCCCTGGATAGCGGAATCCATTGCACTGCGTAATGTGTATACCGATCCGTTAAATGTGCTACAAGCTGAATTACTGCATCGTTCACGTCAGCAGACCCAGCCCGATCCTCGCGTAGAGCAGGCGTTGATGGTCACCATCGCCGGTGTGGCGGCGGGTATGCGTAATACCGGCTAACCGGTATCGCTTGAAAAAAACCGGGCCGACAATGGCCCGGTTTTTTTTTGTGTTGAGTCGACGGTTAGTGGCTGGAAGGGACGATCAGCGGGGACGTCTGTGCCGCTGGGCGAATCCCCAGGGTGTGGCATATGGCATAGGTCAGGTCGGCACGATTGAGGGTATAGAAATGGAAATCCTTGACCCCTTCTCGGCTAAGGATTTTCACCATATCCATGGCGATAGACGCACCGACCATTTTGCGGGTCTCCGCATCATTTTCCAGCCCGTCAAACATATTGATCATCCAGTGCGGGACCTTCACATTGGTCATCGCGGCAAAACGCTGCAACTGTTTAAAATTGGATACCGGTAAGATGCCGGGCACGATCTCGGTTTCAATGCCGGTGGCCACACAACGGTCGCGAAAACGCAGGTAACTTTCAACATCAAAAAAGAACTGAGTGATGGCACGGTTGGCGCCCGCATCCACTTTCTTTTTGAGATTAATCAAATCCGATTGGGCGCTAGTGGCCTCTGGATGCACTTCAGGATAAGCCGCAACAGAGATGTCGAAATCACCGACCTTTTTTAGCAAGGTCACGAGATCGGCGGCATACATGGCGGGTTTGCTGCCACCAGGCGGTAAATCGCCACGCAGCGCAACAATATGACGGATACCGCTATGCCAATAGTCTTCGGCTATTCGCGTGAGTTCGTCCGCCGTAGCGTCGATACAGGTTAAATGCGGTGCGGCATCCAGTCCGGTGCGTTCTTTGATATCCTTGATAATACTGTGCGTACGATCGCGCTCGCCGGAGTTCGCACCATAGGTGACCGAAACAAAAGAGGGTTTTAGCTCACTCAACCGATCGATGGATTGCCACAGGGTTTGTTCCATTTCGCTGGTGCGCGGTGGGAAAAATTCAAACGAGACATTAAAACGACCCTGCAATTCGGCCAGATTTTGATTCAGGGCTTCCCGCTGATTGGCGTGAAAAAAGCTCATACCGTTTCCTCATTACGCGTGGTGTCATTCGCAGCTAATGGTCATCGACTTAGTTTTGTTGAGTACGGTGCGCTGCGATCTTTTTTATGCATCTATACGTTTAGACGTCTAAATAGAATTTGAACGAAAGCCGCTGCCGAGTCAACATAATCATTAGCTAAGGCAGGTACAATTACTCAAACGTAATGAAATAATTTCATGTTACCCCGGAGAGATAGCTTTTCTTTGTGGTGTAATACCGCCGCGCTCGGTACGACGTTGGGTGACCCAGCAATGCATGGCACTGACGCCAGTCGAGTCGCAGGCGTCTCGTTGTGTCTCATTTTAGTCGAAAACTGGACTAACCGCTTCCTGTTTAAATTCGGCGGTGAATCTCGTTTTTTTAGTCCTTGGGACATCCTGTTAGGGACGGCGATGATACCGTCTCAAATGGTGTCCGGCTTTAGTGTGAGCCACAACACACTGGCCCCAGTCACCCTCCAGTGAATACGAATTTATTCGCATCCAACAAATGCTGTTATCACCGGAGGAAGGATCAAATACATGACGTTACTCAGGAAGAATAAAAACACTCCCTTGGTCATCCCGTTTGAGCAGCGACCAGCGAGCACGGTGTTTTTTGCCGTATTTATCCGCAAACTCCGGCATTTTCTGCCCTTGACGGGTCTGGATATACTCGGTGGTGCCGTTAACGATGGATGCCCATTGCCCGGCATGAGGGGCTGTTTCGTCGGTCCAGCGCGTGATGCGCACCGGGTCGTACGATTTTCCTATTTCGTCTTTATCCAGAACAGCGCTGGCTTCATCGAAACGCCTGTACCACTTCATAGTGGATTCTTTGTCGAACTGAAACCCTTCATACTCCGAGTAGAAATGTAGGGATCTTGACGCATTAAACCGCACAGGCTTAATGAGCTGATTAACCTTTACCAGCAGTGGCGGTAAACCTTCGGTTTGTACTTCTCCTAGTGCTGGCGGGAGTTCACCTGCTTTAAGGATCACACCGTTGTTATAGCGAAGCAGACTGATTTCAGGCGTTTTGGCTAAGCGATGCTTTAATTTCTCCGCCCCCCCTAACTTTTCCAACCACGGGGTGCCCAAAATGGTGTACCAGCAGGCACCTTTCAGGCCAATGACTGCTCCACCACCTTCAAGCGTACCTATGGAATCCACCATCACACCGGAAAAACGTTGTGCCAAGGCAAACTCATACGGGAACATCCGTTCACGGGCATAAGGGAGAATAAACGACAGCCCTGCATAACCACTTTCCACCGCGAAGGTGTTACACAGCCATATCAGCCAAGCCTGATAACGATCTTTACCATCTGGTTCTTTCAGTAAAAATAGCGGAAGTGTCAGCTTAATGACTGAACGGTCATTGTCATTATGGAAAACACGCTCACCCACAATAAGAATGCTATAATCTGGCGCTAGATACGATTCAGTAGCGCCGCTCAGCGTCCAGTCGAAAATTTCTTCCGGTGTAGAATCAAGTACTGCCTGTTTCTGTTTGGCGTAATTTTTTTCCGTGATAGCGGTCCATTTTTTCTTCGGTAAGGTTTTCTTTAGATGTGGCTTAAATTCCGCATAAAAACGGTCCACGCATTCCACCATTTTGCGACGAACTTCAGGTGTATGACCGTCTTTAAAAAAGACCGTAATAATCAGACCGAGATTGACCGCCGGGCTGCCAT
>NZ_JAYGJO010000046.1:0-16315 GCF_035013185.1 Acerihabitans sp. TG2 | reverse complement strand
CTGTATGCCGAGTTATCACCCACAATGGCTATAGAAACGATATAATACCAGGCCATTCTTGCCACACTCATTGGGAGTAAAGTCAATATGCCATTTATCAATATCAAAATCACCCGCGACGGCGCGACACCGGAGCAAAAAGCCGAACTGATCAAAGGAGCAACAGAGCTTATGGTGCGGGTGCTGAATAAAAATCCGCAAACCACCGTGGTGATCATTGACGAGGTGGATACGGATAACTGGGGTATCGGCGGGCAAAGCGTCACCGAGCGACGTCGGGAGAGCAACTAGACGCAATAGGGCATATGACCGCCTGCAGCGCTTGGTTTCGCCACATGATGGTTTTCCCGCAGGCAGACGTGTTCGGGGGTATGGAGGACAATGATAAGCCACCGGATGGCGCAATAGGTTGATCTCTCTTGCAGTTTTGGCTGTTGTCACCCGCATTCACATAAATACCGACTAAACTGTTTTCAACTAAAATAAAACATTATTAAACTATTAATGTACCCTCCCTTGCACACGAACATCTTGACCATCGCGAGCCCGTGCCTACATGGCTTCGCCAATGGATAAAAAGGAGACACCATGCAGGTTCTTGATTTACGTGGATTAAAGAGTCTTATTTGGTCCCTATCACTCGCATTGGCACTGGCCGCCGGCCCGGCATTGCGGGTTGGCGCGGCGCAGCCGGTGGGGGAGACCACGGCGCAGCTCACTTCCTCAGCATTTTCACCGCCCGATGTCGTCTTTGGTCCGTTGTTTGCCGACGTGCAACGCGCCAAAATTTATCCCGATCAAAAAATCTTTGCCGATGCGGTTCCAAACGCAAAACCCGCGCAAATTCTGGCGGAATATCAACGGCAAAAAAAACAGCCTGGTTTCGATCTTAAACGTTTCACCGATGCCCACTTCACCTTGCCGGCGGAGCGTCCCGCGTATAAATCCCCTGCGGGGCAGACGCTGCGCCAGCATATCGACGGACTCTGGCCAGAACTGACCCGCCGTTCCGACAGTGTCAAACCTTATGACTCGCTGCTGCCACTGCCGCAACGGTATGTGGTTCCGGGCGGGCGGTTTCGTGAAGTCTACTATTGGGACAGTTATTTCACCATGCTTGGCCTGGCGGAAAGTGGCAACTGGTCGTTGGTTAGGAACATGACCGACAATTTTGCTTATCAAATTGATACCTATGGCCATATTCCCAATGGCAATCGCACCTATTACCTGAGCCGTTCCCAGCCGCCGTTTTTTTCATATATGGTGGTACTGCTGGCCACCCACGAAGGTGACGCCACCTATGCGCGCTACTTGCCCCAGTTGACTCGCGAGTATCAATATTGGATGCAAGGAGCAGCAGATCTGGCCAAAGGCACGGCGGCCGAGCGCAGCGTCCGCCTGGATGACGGCAGCCTGCTGAACCGTTATTGGGACGATCGGGATGTGCCGCGCACTGAATCCTATATGGAAGATGTCACCACCGCCAATCAGGCCAAAGACCGCCCGGCGGCAGAGGTGTATCGCGATTTACGCGCTGGAGCCGCGTCCGGCTGGGACTTCAGTTCACGCTGGTTACGGGATCCGAAGGATTTGTCCACCATTCATACCACGGATATTGTACCCGTCGATCTTAATGCCCTGCTCTATCATCTGGAACGGACGCTGGTGCGGGCCAGTAGGGCAGCGAACCGTCCTCAGGACGCCGATCATTATGCTCGATTGTCTGAGAAACGTGCCGACGCCATTAATCGTTATCTGTGGGATCCGCAGGATGGTTATTACACCGACTATGACTGGCGCCGCAAAACGATCACCCACCCCATCACTGCGGCCTCAGTGTTCCCACTGTACGTGCGCATCGCACCGCGCGAACGCGCGGTCGCCACTGCCCGCGCGGTGCGCGAACACCTGCTCAAAGAAGGTGGGCTATCTACGACCACCGTCAATACCGGCCAGCAGTGGGATGCCCCCAACGGCTGGGCGCCCTTGCAATGGATTGCGGTAGAGGGATTGCATAACTACGGCCAGGATGCATTGGCTCAGGCCATAGGTACCCGCTTTTTAACCAACGTGCAAAACCTGTATGCCCATCAACAAAAGTTGGTGGAAAAATATGTGGTTGAAGGTCAGGGATCGGGCGGTGGCGGCGGTGAGTACCCGTTGCAGGACGGTTTCGGCTGGACCAACGGCGTGACGCTTAAGCTGATGGATAGGTATTGCAGCGTCACACCAGCGTGCCGTAATCCCCCCTTAACAACACCGTTTTTTAACCCGGCCGCCGCCGGTCGGTAAACGTTAGTGGTGATCGCGCAGATAGCGATACACCACCGCGATATCCTCTTCACCCAAACCCGCGTCAACGGCGCACTGCCAGAGGTCGGCGGTAGTGCGCAACACTGGCATGTGGCCGGATCCGGCCGCGTCCAGGGCCAGATTGGCGTCTTTTAGCGCCCAGATCAGCTGCATCTGCGGCGCATAGTTGTCGGCCTTGATCATCTCGAGTTTATTTTTAACATAGGGGGCAGCCAGCGGACCGCCCTCCAGCACATCCCAAAAATCGTCGGGAGTAAAACCCAGTTGTTGCGCCAGTTGCAGGCTTTCGGACATGCCCTGCATCATGGCAATAAGCCAAGCGTTAACCACCAATTTCATACGCGTTCCACCGCCTGCGGGACCAAACCATTTGGTCGCTTTGGCAATGGCTGAGAATACCGGCTCGATGGCGGCGGCGCGTTGGCGATCACCACTAGCCAAAACCATAATTTGCGCATTTTCCGCCGGTGTTTTGGTCCCGGACACGGGTGCATCCAGAAAAACCACATCGGGCCTGACCTGCGCCACCATGCGACTTAACCGCTCGGTAGCGGCGCTGCCGATGGTGCCCATTTGTGCGATAATCGCCTGGTTATCCAGCAATTCAAGCACACCGTCTGGGCCATGTATCACCTCGGTGGCGGCGGCGTCATCCGGTAGCATCACAATAATGACCCGCGCTCCCGATACAGCCTTGCGGGGGGTATCACATAACGTCATACCGGCTGCGGCCAAATCCTCGCCACGCTGGCGGGTACGGTTCCAGCCCCGGACGATAAATCCCTTCGTCACCAGATTGGCTGCAAAAGCGTGGCCCATGGCACCTAAACCAAGCACCGCAACGACGGGTAGTGTATTCATGAAACGGATCCTTATAACGATTGGTATTTACAGGGCAATGAGGCAGCCGGTTAAGCCCCTGCGTTCATGCCGCGTTTATTCGCGAGGGTGAAACCAGTATAATAAGCGCTATTTATCAGAGCGGAGGATCCTGCGACGATGCCCAATCTCTCGCTGCCCTTGATCAACAGTCTACTGCTGGCCCTGCTGTGGTTGCAATTGTTTAGCCAGCGCCAGCGAATCCTGGCTGCATCTGGCGCACTAATGCTTATCGCCACCTGTGCACTGTGCTCGCTAATGGTGGGATTGCGCTGGGGCGGCGGTTTTCCGTTTGCGGCGTACCTCCAACCATTGGTCGCCGCGATATTGCCGACAGTCTGCTGGCATTGCCTGCGGGCACGCGTACGTACCGACACGACGTATTCTTCTGGTTTTCACTACGGACATCTGCTGCCGATCATGATAACCATCGTCGGGATTATCAGTCGAAAATGGCTTCCATTGCCGTTGCTTGATCTCACCCTGATCACGATTTACATGGGATATGGCGCAGCGCTGATATATTTAGCGTGGCGCCAGGACGTCACGATATCATTGGTACGCGGTTGGCGCCGACGGGGCATTGAGCAACGCCGATGTGTCGGTGCTGGCACGCTATTGATATTGTCTGCAGCGCTGGATATTGCCATAGCGCTGGATTTCAGCCTGGATCGGGGAACCCGCGCGGTCTATATGGTGGCCACCGCCAACTTGCTAACGTTGGTGCTGCTGGTAGTTATATTTATCCGGGTCGGTAACCGCCTGCACCATGGCCCCATGCCGGACCGACAAACCACTGCCCCCATCCACGTGGAATCCGACGTGACCCACGACGTCCAGACCCCGACACCCACAGACGATGATTACCGCCGGGTGAGTCAGTTTGATCGACTCATGCGCGATGAGCGGCTGTATGCCGATCCCGATCTCAGCATTCTCAAACTATCCAAGCGCCTAGGGATGTCCGTGCGCCAAAGTTGATTTTTCCAATTGCCGCCAAAACCATGGGAAATCACCACCAAAGGATGCGCACCCGGTAGCGGACTTGCATCCTGGGCCACTTCCAGGCCAACAAATGCGGCATTGTCACCGATGAGTTCAGGCGTACCGTCCTGCTGAGCGGGGTACCATACCGCCACTTCCATCGGTTTATTGCCCGGTTGACTGCTCACTATCTGGGTTTTAACGAATCCAACCTGCGGCGTTGCAGCCTGTGCTACGGCACAAAATAACAACAGGGTCAGTATCGTGGTTATCACCTTCATTTTTTGTTGCTCCGTTAACCAAAAGAGTCATCTGTATAGCGTCAATGAAGGATAAATGAGACCTAAAACGCGATTGAGGTCTTGATAAATCACGATGTTATCACCCAAGCCGCTTTACGATCCCGGTGAGGCCCGGTTTCCCTGAAATGAGCACAATATTGGAATAACGCCACCGCCGGGTAACCGGCGGTCCAGCGCAACACGATTGTCATAACGTTGCTATAAAAATGTCATTTTCCCCTTCTATGCTGATGCCAATTGATTCTTCTGAGCACCGGCATCTGCGCATGTCTTATTTGACCTTGCAGTCTATTGACAAATCCTGGGGTAAAAAAAAGGCCCTGGACAATATCTCCTTTGAGGTTGCAGAGGGTGAATTTGTCGCATTACTGGGGCCGTCCGGGTGTGGAAAAACCACCCTGCTGCGCATTATTGCCGGGTTGGAACAGGCGGATAGCGGGCGGGTAGAGATCCTTCAATCAGATGTTACCCACCTGCCCCCCTCCCGGCGTCGACTCGCCATGGTGTTTCAATCCTACGCATTGTTTCCCCATTTGAGCGTACGGGAAAACCTGCTGTTTGGACTGCGCGCACGGGGTGAGGATAAGCACGGCTTCGCGGCGCGGCTGGCCGAGGTCAGCGCCCTGATGGAGTTGGACAGTTTGCTGGACCGCCTGCCATCCCAGCTTTCCGGCGGACAACAGCAGCGCATCGCGCTGGGCAGAGCGGTGATCGCTAACCATAAGCTGTGCCTGATGGACGAACCCCTGTCTAATCTTGACGCCAGGTTGCGTCAGACCATGCGCCGTGAAATTTGCGCCCTGCAAAAAAAACTCGGTTTGACCATGATCTACGTTACCCATGATCAAACCGAAGCCATGAGCATGGCGGATAACATCATTCTATTAAATGAAGGCCGAATGGTGCAGCACGGCTCACCAGACCAGCTCTATAACCATCCGACGAATATCTTCACCGCACAATTTATCGGCGCGCCGTCAATGAATATTATCCCGCTATATCGCCGGGGAAACACCACCGCGCAAAGGAAAACACCCGTTCCACAGAGCGATCATCCACATCCGGCGAATACACGTCTGGCAATGGCCGCCGGCATTCTCCCAGCGACAAGTCATAGCCTGACACCGGCGCCCAGCATCCCCCCAGCGACGAATATGGGTCTGACACCGGTACCCCACTCTGCGCCACTGGCTGATAGTTGCCTAACACCGGTGCCCGGCACTACCCCGGCAACAGATATTTGCCTGGGAATACGAGCCGAAGAGATGACCCTGGCACCGGCGGGCAAAGGTATGATCTCCTGTCAGGTTCTCCATTGTGAATATATGGGCGCCTATACCCTGATGGTCTGCGCGCTACCCGGCATAACCGACCCCATCACCATCAAGCTGACGGGCATGCGCCGCTTCAGGCCGCAAGACACACTCGGCCTGAATTGGCCCGCCGCCGCAGAATATATCTTCTCGGCGACTACCGGGAAACGCCTATCGGGCGAAGACCGCCCGACCTGGCAGAAGGTGAATATTGCGCGCAACACAGCCCGATAATTCCCGGTGCTCCGTCACACAATGCGTCGCACCTTACAATCATCTTAGCGTTATGTCGAAAGGAAACCCCATGACTCTTGCTACCCGGCTGTTCCGGCCTGTTACCGTGGCCGCGTTGACGCTGGCGAGTTTTTGTACGCCAGCGTTGGCCCAGGAAAACGTTCAGCTACAGATGTATTATCCCATCGCCGTTGGCGGAAAAATAAGCCATACCATCGAACAACTGGTTGGCGACTTTGAAAAAATCCATCCGGATATCCATATTAACCCAGTCTATACCGGCGATTACGCGACCACCGTGACCAAAGCCTTGACCGCCTTTCGTGGCGGCAACGCACCGCAAATTGCGGTCATCGGCGATATTGAGGTGTATTCGCTGATCAACGCCGGCGCCATTGTGCCGGTGAGCGATCAGGTTACCGACGCCGCCGGCCACGCCTGGCTAGACAGCTTCTATCCGGCGTTTATCCGCAAGATTGATAATAAGATTTGGAGTATTCCCTTCCAGCGCTCTACCGTCGTGCTGTATTGGAATAAGCAGGCATTCAAAAATGCCGGACTGGATGCTGATACCCCGCCGGAAAACTGGCAACAGGTAGTGGATTTTGGCCGCAAACTGGTCATCCGTGACGGCGACAATGTAAAGCAATGGGGGATTGAAATTCCCTCCACCCCCAATGGCTATTGGAATTTTCAGGGGATCGCGGCGACCAACGGCGGTCAACTGGATAACGGTAAAGGTACCGCAGTCACCTTTAATACCCCCGCCAATGTCGAAGCACTCACCTGGCTAACCGACCTGGCGCAGAAGTACGCCGTATCACCCAAGGGTGCTATCGCCTGGAGCACCACCCCACAAGACTTTATCAACGGCAAAACCGCCATGATGGTCACCACCACCGGCAATTTGGCCACGGTGCGCGATAATGCCACATTCCCCTTCGGCATCGCCATGTTGCCGAAAAAAACCCAGCGCGGCAGCCCGACCGGCGGCGGCAACCTTTACCTGTTTAACAACACCACACCCGCGCAGCGGCAGGCCGCGATAACCTTTATGCGCTGGGTATCAGCACCCGAGCAGGCAGCCAGATGGAGTATCGCCACCGGTTATGTCGCCACCTCTCCCGCCGCTTGGCAGACCCCGATGATGCGCGCTTATGTGGAAAAAGTCCCCCAGGCGCTGGTGGCGCGCGAGCAGCTCAGCGACTCACAGCCCGAATTGTCTACCTATGACAGCGTGCAAATTCAGGATCTGCTCAATCGTGCGGTGGAAGCCGCGGTCACCTTACGCACCCCGCCTGCACAAGGGTTGGCGCAAGCGCAACAGCAAGCCGATCGCTTATTAAAACGTTATCAGTAACCGGGCCGTAAGATGAAAATATGGCCTTCCCCCGCCTTTCTGATGCGCCATGACGGCGCATCACGGCAGATTTATGGCTACCTGCTGCTGCTGCCAGCGGCGGTTTTTCTGGTGGCGTTTACTCATTACCCGATCATCGCCACCCTGTGGCAAAGTGTGTTTGGTGCCGGAATAAACGGCAAACCGGCGCACTTTGTCGGACTGGAAAACTACCGGGCATTGCTCAGCGACGACACGTTTATGGTGTCTGTACGTAACAACTTGCTGTACGCCGCTATCACCATTCCACTGGCGGTCGGATTGGCCTTATTGATGGCCTTGGCCGTCAATCGGCGAATGCGTGCCGGCGGGCTGGTGCGCGCGGCTTTTTTTATTCCTTCGCTGCTGCCCATGGTCGCTATCGCCAATCTGTGGCTATTCTTTTATAGTCCGCAAATCGGCCTGCTTAACCGTTTGCTGGCCTGGTTTTCACTGCCGGCGGTCAATTGGCTTGGCGACCCGGGTAGCGCGCTGTATTGCCTGATGGCGGTGTCAGTCTGGCGAGAGGCCGGATTCTTTATGATTTTTTATCTGGCGGCGTTGCAGCAAATTGATCCACGATTGGCGGAAGCTGCCGATATTGAAGGCGCGTCGCCGGTTTATTTCTTTCGTCGTGTGCAATGGCCGCTGTTAATGCCCACCACCTTATTTGTGTTGATTAACGCATCGATGAATGCCTTTCGCATTGTCGATCAGGTGATCACCATGACTAACGGTGGTCCGGATAACAGCACCCACTTACTGTTGTTTTATATCTATCGCACGGCATTCAGCTACTGGGATCTGCATTACGCCGCCGCAATGACGGTGGTGCTGCTGGCGATCCTGGCGGCCATTGCGTTGATCAAATTTCACCTTCTGGATAAACGGACGCACTATCAATGAGCCTGGTAGACAACGTGGTAGCGCCAATAACCCTAGCGCCCAGCCGTCTGGCGTGGAGAGTACTGACCTGGTGCGCGGCGTTGCTGTGGATGCTGCCGGTATTGGTTTCCCTGTGGGTGGCGATACACCCGGCGGCCGATCAGGGTACCTTTTCCCTGTTATCGCCACTCACCTGGCAAAATGTTGTTCATGCCTGGCAGGCAGCGCCGTTTGGCCGCTATTTTATCAATACCCTGGCCCTGGTGTTGCTGATCGTGGTGTGCCAATTGATCCTGGCGACCATGGCGGCCTATGCCTTGGTACGTTTTCGTTTAACCGGCGCAGGCATTATCTTTGCGCTGGTGCTACTGCAGTTAATGATAAGTCCCGACGTGCTGATCCTGAACAATTATCAGACCATTGGATCCTTGGGGTTACGAGACACGCTGCTAGGCATTGCCCTGCCCTATTTTGCCTCGGCTTTTGCCATTTTCCTGCTGCGCCAGACGTTTAAAAGCATTCCGCTGGTGCTCGAAGAGGCCGCCATCATCGAAGGAGCCAGCCGGTTTTATATTCTGCGCCGGATCTATATTCCCTTGGCGAAACCGGTCTATATTGCTTTTACGCTGGTGTCTATCAGCTTTCATTGGAACGATTTTCTCTGGCCGCTGGTGATCACAGATTCGGTACGGGTACGTCCGTTGACCGTCGGGTTGCAGCTATTTTCCGCCCCGGAGCAAGGGGTGCAATGGGCGTTGATCAGTGCCGCCACGCTGATGACCTCAATGCCGCTACTGGTGTTGTTTTTGCTGTTTCAGCGCCAGTTTGTGCAATCGTTTATGCGCGCAGGTATCCGTTAGCCGCTAAGGAGCCACCGTCAATGTTTGTTTCATTATCCCCTGAGCAGTTGCATGCGCTGGGCGAGGTCAGTGAGTTTTACCGGTTGCCGGCGATGGGCCCCCCCCGCGACGACGAAAATAGGCCAGTGCGCGTACGTTTCGGTTTGCTGGCGGATCCGCAATACGCCGACGTCGATCCCGACCCTTCGCACGTTCGCTATTATCGCCACAGCCTGGAAAAACTGGCCCAGGTCATCGACGAACTCAACCAGCAGCCGCTGGATTTTGTCGTGACGCTCGGGGATTTAGTCGACCGCCAGTGGTCTAGCTATGCGGATATATTGCCACTTTACCGCCGGCTTAAGCACCCCCATCTGACGGTGATGGGTAACCATGACGCAGATACGCTGTCGCGACACCTCGCCAGCCAACGTCCCGCGCTGGCTTTGCCAAAACACTATTTTCACTTCAGCTTTGCCGGCTATTGCTTTATCGCCATTGATGGCAACGATCTCAGCCTGTATTGCAACCAGGCCAACGGAGACGAACAACTGCGGGCACAACACATGCTGGGTCAACTCCAGGCGCAAGGCGCCATTCAGGCCCAGCCCTGGAACGGCGGCCTGGGCGAGGCCCAGCTTGACTGGTTGGCACAGACCCTGCAAACGGCGGCGCAACGCCACGAGCAGATCATAGTGTTCGGGCATTATCCCCTGGCACCGGAGGATCGACATAATCTCTGGAATCATCAGGCTGTGGTGGCGCTGCTGGTAAAATATCGCGCACGCGCCTATTTTGCCGGCCACCAGCATGCCGGCGGCTATCAGCGTATCGACGGCACCGATTTTATTACGCTTAAAGGCTTAGTGGACGGTGCGCGCAGCACACCGTTTGCGGTGGTAGAACTGTACGGTAACACGCTAACCCTGCACGGTTATGGCACACAACACAGTTTGACGCTGAAATAACCTTATCGCCGTCACTACTTTGGCATGAAGCGCTTTTTCCTGCTGGTCTATCGTCCCCCAGACGAGTAATGTTAAAATATCCATCATTCGTACGGGAGAACATGAAACATGACGGGAAAAAAAGCCAGGCTTACGCTCAATCAACACCATGCCGTGGAACTGGATTTACACCCCGGTACAGTAGGCCGCGTGGCCCTGGATATCCGCCCTTTTGGCGCCCAGCAGCTCTTTACCTATGATCCGGGTTTTGCCAATACCGCCGGCTGCGAATCCGCCATCACCTATATCGATGCGCACAATAGCGTGCTGTTGCACCGTGGTTTCCCGGTCAATCAGTTGGCAGAGCACTGCAGTTTTCTTGAAGTTTGCTATATTTTGCTGCAAGGCGAGGCACCCACCCGCGAAGAGTATGATGTTTTTGCGGCAAATATCACCCGTCATTCACTCATCAACCAACAGATGACCAGGATGCTGAGCGGGTTTCGCCGCGACTCCCATCCCATGGCGTTAATGTGTGCAGTTGTCGGTGCTCTGGGGGCGTTTTATCATGAAGAGCTGGATGTCAATAACCCTGAGCACCGTGAGTTGGCGGCCATCAGACTGCTGTCGAAAATGCCTACCGTAGCAGCAATGTGCTATAAATATTCTATCGAGCAGCCTTCGGTGTACCCACAGAATTCGCTCTCCTACGCGGGTAACCTTTTGCATATGTTGTTCGCCATTCCGGCCGAAAAATATACCGTAAACCCCGTGCTTGAGCGCGCCATGAATCGCATCCTGATTTTGCATGCAGATCATGGACAATGCCCATCCACCACCTCGGTAAGAACTGCCGGTTCATCCGGTGCCAACCCCTTCGCCTGCATCGCTGCCGGACTGGGGTCAATGTGGGGACCACTACACGGCGGTGCCAACGAGGCCTGCATGCGCATGCTCGAGGAGATCAACACCGTCGATCGGGTGCCGGAATTTGTAAAACGCGCCAAGGACCGACACGATTCGTTTCGCCTGATGGGATTTGGCAACTCAATTTACGATCACTTTGATCCGCGGGCCGCGATGTTACGCAAGACCTGCCATGAAGTGCTCAGCGAGCTGGGGATGGAGGACAATTTATTAAAGGTCGCGATGGAATTGGAACATATCGCCATGACCGATTCCTTTTTCCTGGAAAACAAACTCTATCCCAGCGTCGACTTTTACACGGCACTGATTCTTAAAGCCATGGGGCTACCACCGTCCATGTTTACGGTCATTTCCGCCGTCGGGCGCACCATCGGCTGGATTGCGCATTGGAATGAGATGCACACCCAAACGCTGAAAATATGCCGCCCGCGTCAGGTTTATGTCGGTAAACCGCAGCGCGATTTTACCTCACGCCTTTAACGATCAGCCGTTTTAGCGCGAGCAGCCCCATTAACTGGAGAACATGCATACTGTCAGACCTTATCAATCCAGAGCAGCGGCGGGCGGTGGAGATCACCGAAGGGCCGCTGCGCATTATCGCTGGGGCGGGTACCGGTAAAACCCGCACCTTAACCCAGCGCTACTGCTATTTAGTTTCACAGTTGGGTATTGCACCCAGAAACATCATGTGTGTGACCTTTACCAACCGTGCCGCCAATGAAATGAAACGCCGCGTTCGCGCTGAGCTTGGCGATCGGGATCTGGCAACGATCTGCACCATTCACGCATTTTGCCTGCAATTGCTCAAAGAAGAGATCCATCTACTGCATTATCCACGCAACTTCATTATTCTTGATATGGAGGATCTTAAACAGATCCTGCTGAAGATTTTTGCCGATATGGGGCTAACGCTGCGTGATACCACCATCAAACGGACCCTGGACGAGGTTCTAGAGGCTAAAAAACTGCATGCCAGTACCTATATTGACGATATTTATCAGTTGGACAACGAACAGCTGAAAGCCCGCTTCGCCACCGCTCGCGATCGTGACGAAGAGATATTTCTGCGTTATTTATACGAGCAGAAAAAATGTTTTGGCTGCGACTTTAACGATTTGATCAATTTCGCCACCTGGATTTTGGAAAAATTCCCGCTGGTGCTGCAAAAATGGCAGGATCGAATGCAATATGTCATGGTGGATGAGTTTCAGGACGTCAGCAAAAAACAGTACCGGCTCGCCCAGCTACTGGCAGGCAAACACGGCAATTTGTTTATCGTCGGCGATCCCGATCAGACCATATATTCCTGGCGCGGCGCCCATCAACGGCTGTTCTTGGATTTTGATCGGGTCTATCCCACGGCCAAAACCATCACACTGGTCACCAACTACCGCTCGACGCCGGAAATTCTGGCTGCGGCGAATTGCCTGATTGAAAAAAACCAGGTGCGATTCCCGAAAAGCTTACTGGCGGTGAAGGCGTCAGGTACACGCCCACGTTATTACCATGCTAAAAGCGACCGACATGAAGCGGATTGGATTCTCGATGAAATCGACCGCCTACGGCACAACGGCATTAACCTCGATTGTGTTGCGATACTGTATCGCGCCCACTATCTCACCCGCGCGTTGGAAGAGCGGTTTATCGAGCGAGGCGTACCCTATCGGATTTTCAGCGGCATTGAATTCTATGGGCGCAGGGAAATCAAAGATATTATTTGCTATCTACGCATGGTCACTCTTGGCGACGATGTGGCCTTTTTACGCACGGTTAATCTGCCGGCGCGCAAGTTTGGTAAAAAGCGTCTGGAGGCGCTGACGGCCTATGCCGAGCAACACCGGCTGTCGCTTTATCAGGCATTAAAGGAAAACCTGGCGAGCGGTATGCTTAAGGGCAGCCGCGTCGCGGAATATGTTCAAGCCATTGAACATGTTAGGCAGCACCGGGCTGCGCTATCCCTGGGCAACCTGTTGCAAACCTTGCTGGACTTGAGCGGCTATGAGCAGTTTCTGCGCTTGCAGGGGGATCAGGAACGCCTGGATAACGTGGCGGAACTCAAGCGCACCGTCGAAAATGCCGGAGCCGATGAGGAAGCCACATTGGAGGATTTTCTGGAACGGATCGCCTTATTTACCCATTTGGACCATGAGCCGCAGGAAGACGCGGTCAAACTGATGACTATCCATGGGGCCAAAGGCATGGAATTCCCCTATGTGTTTATCTGTGGGTTAAATGAAGGGGTATTTCCCAGCCGTAAAATCAGCTCCGCCGAAGAAATGGAAGAGGAACGCCGTCTGGCCTATGTTGCGATGACCCGCGCCATGGACGGACTCTATCTGAGCGATGCGCAAGGCCTGGCCAATGATGGTTTGGTCAAATATCCGTCGCGGTTTATTTTTGATGCCGGCAGCGAGCATATCGTGTTCGATCAACCGCTGGACCCGGCCATGATCATGGGCGCCACACAAAAAATGACGGACGACGGGGCAAGCGATGTCGGCCCAAACAGCCGCTTTCACGAAGGTGATCGGGTGTTTCATCCGGTATTTGGCAGCGGCAGCATCACTGCGGTTTTGCACCACGAGAATGCCTATGGGGTTAAATTCGACGGGCTGGCCACCGAACGCAGCATGCAGTTCAGCGCGCCGCTAAAACCGTTGACCTGACGGTTAGCCACGGGTAATGCGTTACACTGTATGTAAGCATTTTTTATTTTTTCTGACCAAACCCATAAGGAGCGGATTGTTGCAAACACGCGCTGATAGATTTCCCATTAGAAACACACAACTGCTTGATACAGATCCACAGATTTGGAACTGGGCGCAAAATGACCGGCTGGGCACTAAAGAACAGGTAAAGCGGCCCAACGATGAAGCGCAACTGCAGGCGCTGGTGACAGCACACCCCGGCAATATTGCCATTATGGGTAGCCGACTCTCCAGCGGCGACTTGCTGCACGCCGAAAAACGCGACACCATGTTAATCGATGCCAGCGCACTGACGGGTTTGGTTGCCTCGACGCCGGATACGGTGACCTTTGGCGCGGCCACGCCATTGCATGAGGTTTACGCTACCCTGACAGGCATGGAACGCATGCTACCCTCATCTCCTGGAGTGATCGCATTGCAAACGCTGGCCGGTGCCATTGCCACCGGTACCCATGGCCAAGGTTTGGGCCAGAGTTCCATCGCCGACGAAGTGCAACGTATGCGTTTGGTCCTGGCGGATGGCAGCATACTGGAGATTGATCGCCAACACCCGTGGTTTGGTGCCGCGCAACTGGCCCTGGGAACGCTGGGAATCCTCACCGAGGTAACGTTAAAAACGATACCCCTGGCAATTTTCACCTGCTTTAAGAACGCGACTGACGATGCAGATCTCGAATCAACCCTGGTTGAATGGAACGAGACCTTTGCGATGAGCAAAGCGTGGTGGTTCCCAGAAGATCACTTGGTCCATGTTTGGCGCGCCCGGGAAGCGACCCCCGACGAGGCACTGGCCTATCAGCACAATAACCGCGAAACCCTCTCGTTGTCGTCCGGCGATAATTCAATGAACAGCACGGTGGAGCGCACGCTGGTACATATGCAACACGATATCCAGGGCGCAAAGGGAGATAAACCGTTTAAAACCGTCGAACGGTTTAAAAATTTCACGGATATTACCGGTGATATCTACCAGATATACTGCCGCGGCATTGCGACGCCACAAATCAACATCGAGATCGGTATCCCGCTGCGGCGCGCCGGCCAGGTTATTGAGAAAATCAAACAATGGTATGCCGAGACGCATCCCCATATGCATTACCCGGTGATCCTGCGCTGTACTGGACCCTCTGACGCCTGGCTGAGTCCAGCCGGTCAGGAAGCCACCTGCTTTTTCGGTTTTGTGGTGTACTACGCCGCCGACGGCACCTTGTCAAAAGACGGCGTGTGTTTTCTCAACACGGTAGAAAAACTGCTGGCAGAGCAAGGCGGTCGGCCGCATTGGGGTAAATATTTCGACCCGGAACTTTATCATTGGCCCGATATTTATCCACAATGGCAACAGTTTCGCGAGGTGCGAACTGCCCTGGACCCCGCGGGTAAATTCGCCAACGCCTTCAGCACAGCGCTGTTTCGTTGATCTGATAGGAGGTATGTCATGCAGGCATGGATAACACTGTTGACCCAGCCCGACTATGTGTTGGGCGTCAGAACGCTGCACCAATCGCTGCGGGATACACAAACCCGTTACCCACTGGTGGTGATGGTCACACAGTCCATCGATGCAGCCACACGCTCGGCCCTGACCGATGAAGGATGCCTGGTACGCGATGTTGCTGCCCTCAGCCCAGCACCTGGGGTGGCAGCAAATTATGCCCATGCTCATTTTGCTGAAGTCTGGACCAAGCTGTGCGCCTGGAATCTGACGGAATTTTCACGTTTGGTGTTGCTCGATGCCGATATGCTGGTGGTGAAAAATATGGATGAATTAATGGACTTACCGCTGCAGCCAGGCTGGATTGCCGCCTGCCACGCTTGCCGGTGCAATCCAAACCATATCGCCACCTACCCCGCTGACTGGGTGCCAGCCAATTGCCATTATACCTATGGCGACGGGGCAGATGATGCCGCCGTGCCGCACGGCGTCGCGCCCTATTTCAACTCCGGTACCGTCGTCCTGACCCCAGACAAGGCCATCTTCGCCGATCTGCAGGCCAGTCTAACGGCAATCACCGATCTCTCTGCTTTTCCTTTTCCCGAGCAGGACCTGCTTAATCGCTATTTTCTGCATCGTTGGCAGCCACTGTCCTATCAATACAATGGGTTAAAAACCCTGTCGCTGCATCACCGAAATATTTGGGATAGCAGTCAGGTAAAAAATATTCATTTTATTTTGGCCAAGCCCTGGAAATACCCGCTCGCCCAGCCGCAAACCCAGCAAGATCCTTACTACCCACTCATTACACTCTGGTGGCAGACCGCTGGCGCACTAAAACCACTCAACACCTAATCTAACCGAACCGCGCACCGTGCAGGTGGCCCATCCAAGTCGAGTCACGTCCCCCCATTGGGGGGATTTCGCATTGCCGGGCCAATCGGCTCACAGGAAAGACGCAGTGTTCAGTTACATTGACATGACTATAATCGTTACCATCGGCACAGTGCTAATGGTGGGCTAAGCCCAGAACAAGATGAACCAAAGCATCTCGCTTAGGGCGGTGTCCGTTATTACTGGGCAGGGTCACATGGGTATCCGCGACAACATTCAATCAAGTCACTCTGTGCACCGCATTCCATTTTATGATTTATTGGTTAAAACAGTGCAGTAG
>NZ_JAYGJO010000045.1:0-21405 GCF_035013185.1 Acerihabitans sp. TG2 | reverse complement strand
TAAAAATGTGCCGCAGTATGGATAGGAGGAGTACGTCGATTTAACGGCGCTTACGGTTGTTCAGAACGCACGGTCAGGCTCCACTACTC
Organism: Acerihabitans sp. TG2; assembly: GCF_035013185.1. Taxonomy (NCBI): domain Bacteria; kingdom Pseudomonadati; phylum Pseudomonadota; class Gammaproteobacteria; order Enterobacterales; family Pectobacteriaceae; genus Acerihabitans; species Acerihabitans sp. TG2. Next base: position 21,316 of record NZ_JAYGJO010000045.1, on the reverse strand, counting down.
CCTGTTAGGTTTTCAGTAAGGGATGACATGTATGCTGGTCAAAGTTGTGTTGTCAATTACTGAATGTAGTGGTGTGGGATTAGAGATAAGTCTGAGATAGTGCTGGAAAATGTAGCATAAAAAAATCAAGGATGCCTACTTTATATTGCTGGCACTTGCAGAGCAGAGTATACGTTTGTTAGCATAAATAGATGTGACCTCGAAAGTAAAGGAGTATATCAATAGATGACCTCCGTCGATAACTGATAAAAAATAGAATTAGAAAGTGACGGAGGACTTATAAAATATGTTACCGTAATAAATCATTCCTACAAGACTAACGGTTTATGTATATAATTTCCTGTAAATAATATTCTGGAAATACAAAAGTAAAATTATTGGAATAACATTCGTAACCGAGAAATGAAATCCCTTACTCCTCATTTGTAAACTTTGACATATTTTCTTTTTGCCTAGGGTTGAGGTAATGGTTCGTCAGTGCTGGAATAGCAAGATAGGCCAACCGCTTCATTTCTCTCCTTCCCATGGTGACAGTTTCTAAAATCATACCCGCGATAAAAAAGATTATTGAGCTAAGAACCATTCCCGTAGAAAGTAATGCGGTGGGAAGTCTAGGAACCAAACCAGTAGTTACATATTCAGAAATAATAGGTAGAGATAACAATACTCCTAGTCCACCTACGATCATCGCCAGTAAAAAATAAAATATCAAGGGCCGCTCTACGGCATACAACCTGACAATAGTTTTCAGAATTCTTAGACCGTCTCGGTAGGTGTTTAACTTACTGGTCGAACCCTCTAACCTGGCGCAATAAGGTGTGGGCATTTCACCATAGGGCATGCGCAGTTCGAGAGCATGTACCGTCAGTTCAGTCTCGGTTTCAAAACCAGACGATAATGCAGGGAACGATTTGACATAGCGACGGGAAAATACCCGAAAACCGGAAAGCATATCGGTAAAATCACCACCAAATATTTTAGACACACACCCTGTGAGCAGTTTATTGCCTAATGTATGGCCTAGACGATAAGCCTCTTTGTCAAGATGATGACGTGCTCCCACCAGCATATCCAAATGCTCAGCAAGTAGGTGATTTATCAGGCGCGGTGCGCTTTGGGCATCATAGGTTGCGTCACCGTCCACCATAACGTAAATATCGGCATCGATATCTGCAAACATTCTTCTGATGACATTACCTTTACCTTTCAACGGTACACTGTAAACCACTGCACCTTCCCTTTCGGCTATTGCTGCGGTTTCATCAGTTGAAGCGTTATCAAAAACGAAGATCACTGCACCAGGAAGTACTTTTTGAAAGTCTTTTATGACTTTTTCTACTGAAAAAGCCTCATTGTAACAAGGGATAAGTACGGCAATGTTTAACAAGTTATCATTTTTAATGTTCATATTAGATTATATGTCGTATTGAAATGTTTAATTTTGTATAAGTCTGTCGATCTTCCTCAAAAAGGTACTCCGAGTAAAGCAAAATATTGGACTCGGTATTGATTAGGTCATTTATCCGCCGCTAGAGAAAATTTAACTACAATTTTTTCCCCTAAAGTAACCTTTTTTGCTAGGCTGCTACGTATCCTCTCGTATTTAGTGGTAGCTTTTGGGTATCATCGACATAGCTTATTATTCAATAGATTACTTTTTTAGTTGTTGCAATATGATTAAAGTGCCATTCATGAAAGTTAATATTTTTGTATTATAAAACAATAGGATATGCATGTGGTTAAGTATGTAAAATCGTTGTCATCACCCGTTTTGCTTAATGTTATCATTTTTGGCATCGTAGGTGTGGTGGGTTTTGTTTTTGATGCTGGGGTTTTATACGCGTTAAAAGGACAGATTGGCGTTTATCCCGCCAAGCTGGTCTCATTTGTGGTGGCAGTAGTCGTTACATGGCTATTAAATCGATGGATAACCTTTAGACGCTCACGCTCCGGCATGAGACTGTGGCGTGAATTTACTCAATATTTCGTACTCATGATCGCCGGAGGTACAGTGAATTATCTGGCTTTCTGGATATCGACACGTTATTCACCAACCATCATGGCGTTTCCGGTAATCGGTGTAGCCATAGGCAGTTTATGCGGGATGGTCTTTAATTATACGAGCGCAAAGTTGTTTGTTTTCAAGAAGACGCTGAGCTAACGCACACCAAAATGAGTAGATAATCCCAGTATTTTACGAAATTCCAAATAAACAGGGAATGAAAATATTAGCTTAGTTGTTCAGCTGTTTAAAAATAATGCAATCACGCAAGCTCTCGGCGTTTTTGGCGTGGTCGGTCGAGCTTAATTGAGCGGAACTTCCTTGTCCCAACCCAAATTGTTGATCTCATTCTCTCATCATTTTGGCGCGTAGTAGGCCTTTGGAAAATTGGGGGTACTCCAACAGCAAAGCTTTATCCTTGCCCTGATTGCGTTACCTTGGTGTTATGAATTGGACATTTGCAAAATACTTTAATCTTAACGCTGACCACTTATAGATTCTTTGCAAAATAGCCTTTTGATCTTTTTGAAGAAAAGATAAGAACCCGTAATCGAAAAAATAATCATAAAGGGGGTTGCTGGAGATATATAAAGAATATTTATAGATGGTATAGATGTGACATCAAGGTAAGCAAGCAGAGTTATTCGAGATAGTACCGCTGTCAGACATGCGCTGCATAGTACAAAAAGGGGACTAGATTGCCAAGTTCTCAAAAATTGAACGAGAGAGAATAAAAAAGTTATCATGCTTAGGGAAAATAAATATGGCATCAATGTTCTATAAACCATACCAATATTTTTTGCTATGTGATGCTGTGTATGCATTCGAGCGGTTAGCAATGGAGTTTTTAAAGAAAAATGGTTATCGTCAACAAATAGCTTCATTGTGTTAGTATTTAATAACGGACCGTTTTTTATATCCACTAGACTACTCACAGTAGATTGACTCAGCTTAATTTTAATATTTATTGGTTCATGAGATTCTATGCTTGCTTCGAAACGCAATGCTTGAAATCCAGGGTTTTGTTTTGTAACGTCGGGTGCATCGCTATAATCAATATGGATTATAGTGTTTTTTGATTGGCCAACAAATGATAGGTTAGGAAGTTGGTTGTTTGCTGCAATCCAACCGGTGATGCGCTGTGTATATATTTCCGGCATGTTAATAGGACCGACTAAATCGCTAATGCTGTTGAGTTGGCTTACTGTACCGGTACTAGGTGGGATATCGAAAGGTTTTTTTCTAGACAGATCATTTAATGTCAAGAAAAATGGAAGTATTTTTTTTGAGGCAAATAGAGTATCTGTTATATATCCCAGTTGGAATACTGGTGCTAGAGTTGACCGATATGGTAAGCATTCAATTTTTTTTTCATCGCAAGCCATGTTAATTTCATTGGCGAGACGGTCGTAAAAATTCATAGCGTCCTCACCTGATGAATAGTGGCCAGCGGCCGCCACCGCATCTCTAAATGCCCACATAAACCAACCTGATGCGATTTCTGATGCATCGGGTATTTGTGCGCGACCTGAGAGCTTCCAGCCATTCCCCAATGCGCCATCAAGATAAGGCTGTAGCTCACGAGCGGAGCTGCTGACAGAGTATGCCCTTTCTCGCGCATCTTTAGGGAAGACCACATAGCGCTGGGGAAAATCATGCTTGATCCTTGCTAATGCTCCATACGCTTTTAAGAAAGAAGATGTATGAAATTCTGTTGTTTCAAATAAATGGTAGTGTCGCCAGTTCTCAAATCTGACGCTGCCTACAACTACACAAAACGCCACGACGGCGACAGCAACTTCTTTCAAGAATAATTTTGAAAAAGTGCAAATAAAACCATGTTTTTTCGATTGTTGAATAATATAAAAAGCTAAAATTAGAATGACTGTGGGTACTAGCCAAATACCTTCTTCCCTAGTAAGCCAATAGAAACCTCCAAGAATACCAATCAGCAATGACTTGAATAATTGTAATCTGCTAAATAAATTTTTTTCCGTAGGAAATAATGTTGCAATAATTAAAATAACAAGTATCATTGATAAAGAAATATAGATACCTTCCCGAATAACTCGAGCCAAGGATTCAGTCCATAGAACTGGGTTAAAGGCTAAGAAAGCAAAAATAATTAAACCTAATAATCTATTTTTAGTTATACGGCAAACATAACAAGACACAAATATTGAGCCAAAGAGATACAAAATATGCTCAGCAATTTTTAATGGCAAACCAATAATCGAGGTAACGGCAATAAAAGCAGGATAAAACATTCCTTTAGCTAGAGTTACATTATTATAAGGTCCTAACCAGTCATTTCGCAGTAAATATCTTGCAAGTTTTTGAAATAGCAAATCATCAAAATATGAATCTGCTATGGCATAGACAGGGAAACCAGAGCGTATCCATAAACTTATTGAAAAAAACACGCCATATGCTAGAAAAATGGCCCACAGCCAGTATCTGTGAGTGAAGTTCATACTTAAAGTTGCATTTTTGCGTCTTCTAAGTGTTATTTTTTTCATCTTTTTTTAAATTTAAGTAATCGGTAGATGAGTCATTCTAGCTTTATTTTATTCTGTATTCCACTTTTTTGGACAAATATTCTGCACTGTGTTTGATTAATAAATCAATAAAAATCAATCTAGTAACAATCTAGTAACAATTTTGATGTAAGGACTCATCCCATCGGTGGCGATGGGAAAAGATTGTACTCAGTGGTTGGTGTTAACGAGCGCTTAAATAACCAACAAAAAAAGCATAATCGTTTCAGCTTGTTCTTATTCCCCTTGCCGGACCAAGGGTGAGCATAATGATGTTAGTTCCTACTGCTAACTAAATAATGTTGGCTATGGTAATATTATGCGCCTGAACGCTGCGGGTGGATGTTGATGTTAAAGACACCTGATTCTTGGGGGTATCTAGTGGTTGAAACCTTGTCCAATGGGACAAAACAGCAAACGTGGATAAGATCAAGTCAGATAAATCGATTTTTCTTTAAGGTAAGTCATCCCCAGTTCTGTTTATCAATGATAATATATCCGCGAAACACCTTGCTACTGCTCATTGGATGAAGCGGAATAGTTATCGGATGGACTTTTGTAACGAAATCAATTTTTGATGCAATCTCTCAGCAACAAGAAATAATGGATTCATTGTAAATGAAAATTTTAGTTACCGGCGGTGCCGGTTTTATCGGTTCCGCTGTGGTGCGACACATTATCAGGGATACGCTGGATCAGGTTTTAGTGGTTGATTGTTTAACCTATGCGGGTAACCTCGAGTCGCTGGACAGCGTAAGTGGCGATCCCCGCTATGGTTTTGAGCGGGTGAATATTTGTGATCGTGCTGAATTGGACCGGGTTTTTGCAGCTTATCAGCCTGATGCAGTAATGCATTTAGCGGCGGAAAGCCATGTAGATCGCTCCATTGACGGTCCTGCGGCGTTTATGGAAACCAACATTATTGGCACCTACACCTTGCTGGAGGCTGCCCGTTTCTACTGGTTAGCCCTTGAACCGGTGCGCCAGGCTGTTTTCCGCTTTCATCATATCTCTACCGATGAGGTGTTCGGCGATTTGCACAACAGCGATGATTTGTTCACCGAAACCACCCCGTATGCCCCGAGCAGTCCCTATTCAGCGTCAAAAGCGTCTAGCGACCATTTGGTACGAGCATGGCACCGAACCTATGGTTTGCCGACACTGGTAACCAACTGTTCAAACAATTACGGCCCCTACCATTTCCCTGAAAAACTGATTCCACTGATCATTCTTAACGCCATCGACGGCAAACCACTGCCGGTTTACGGCAGTGGTGCACAAATTCGCGACTGGCTTTATGTGGAAGACCATGCGCGCGCGTTATACCAGGTTGTAACCACCGGTGTAGTGGGCGAAACCTATAATATTGGTGGTCATAACGAAAGACAAAATATTGATGTGGTGCGCACCATTTGCCGTTTGCTTGATGAACTGGTGCCGAGCAAGCCCGGAGGCATAGATCGCTACGAGGATTTAATAACCTACGTTACCGACCGACCTGGACATGATTTGCGTTATGCCATCGACTGCGCCAAGATCCAACGGGAATTGGGCTGGCAACCGCTGGAGACTTTCGAGAGTGGAATCCGTAAAACCGTGGAATGGTATCTGAACAATCGCACCTGGTGGCAGCGGGTTCAGGATGGATCCTATTCTGGCGAGCGTCTTGGCTTACATTAATGCGTTAGGAATCGGTGTTTTTTATGAAAGGTATAGTATTGGCCGGCGGTACGGGCACACGTCTTTATCCGATCACCCGTGGGGTGTCCAAACAGTTATTGCCTCTGTATGACAAGCCTATGATTTATTATCCGATCTCGGTCTTAATGCTGTCCGGGATCCGCGATATCTTGATCATATCCACTCCGGAGGATATGCCCTCTTTTCAACGACTGTTAGGCGATGGCAGTCGGTTTGGCGTGAATTTCACGTATGCAATACAACCAAGCCCCGATGGGTTGGCGCAGGCATTCATTATTGGTGAGAAATTTATCAATGGTGAGCGCTGTGCACTGGTTTTAGGTGATAATGTCTTTTTCGGCCAGAGTTTCGGTGCCAAATTGGAAACCGTTGCCGCCCGCACCTCGGGTGCAACTGTCTTTGGTTATCATGTGGTCGACCCCGAGCGTTTTGGCGTGGTGGAATTTGATGATAAGTTCCGGGTTTTGTCACTTGAGGAAAAGCCGCTTAAGCCCAAATCTGAATGGGCGGTTACCGGGCTGTACTTCTACGATCAGCAAGTGGTGGAATTAGCCAAGCAGGTTAAACCGTCTGTGCGAGGCGAGTTGGAAATTACTACCCTTAATGAGATGTATCTCAAACAAAAACAGTTAAACGTTGAACTGCTGGGCCGTGGTTTTGCTTGGCTGGATACCGGCACCCATGAAAGCCTGATTGAGGCCTCGGTTTTTATTCATACCATTGAAAAACGGCAAGGTTTTAAAGTGGCTTGCCTTGAGGAAATCGCCTTCAACCGCGGCTGGTTAGATAAACAGCAGGTATTGGTAGAGGCCCAGTTAATGAGTAAAACCGAATATGGCCAGTATTTGATCCAAATTGCCGGAGAAAAATTCGCATGAAGGTGCTGAATACAAAAATAGACGGTGTCAAAATCATTGAACCTAAAGTGTTTGGTGATGCGCGAGGTTTCTTTTTAGAGACCTATGAAAAACGGCGCTACCAGTCACTGTTGGATATAGAGTTAGAGTTCGTGCAGGATAACCATTCGCGTTCAACCAAACACGTACTGCGTGGCCTGCATTTTCAAAAGACCAACCCTCAAGGCAAGTTGGTACGCGTGGTTCGCGGTGAAGTTTTTGATGTGGCCGTCGATATCCGTCGCGATTCTTCTACTTATGGTCAATGGCAGGGGGTGTTGCTTTCGGAAGAAAACAAGAAGCAATTTTGGATCCCGCCCGGATTGGCCCATGGTTTTCTGGTGATTTCCGATATTGCCGATTTCGAATACAAATGTACCGATTATTACAATCCACAGCATGAAGAGTGCCTGTTGTGGAACGATCCGACGGTTGCCATTGAGTGGCCGGTAACGCAGCCCCTGTTATCTGACAAAGATAAGTTGGGCAAGTTATTGAAGGATCTTTGATGATGAAAGTCTTACTTACTGGTGCTAATGGTCAGCTCGGCCGCTGTTTTCAGGATCGCCTGCCGCCAGACTGGCAGATCATGGCAACCGACACCGCTAGCCTGGATATCACCGACGCACACTGGGTAGATCAGGTAGTGGCGGACTTCCAGCCAGACCTTATCGTCAACGCCGCCGCCTACACCGCCGTGGATAAAGCTGAATCCGATGCGGTTCGGGCTGCGTTGATCAATGCCGTGGGCCCGGAAAATCTGGCCCGTGCCGCTAAACAAGTGCATGCCCGGTTTATTCATGTCTCAACCGATTATGTTTTCGACGGCACCTCTTCGACGCCGTATGTCGAAACCGATAACACTCATCCACTGGGGGTGTATGGTGCGACCAAACTGGAGGGTGAAATCGCTGTTATGGAGGTTTATCCGCAGTCTATCATTATCCGCACTGCGTGGGTTTTCAGCGAATATGGCAATAACTTCGTTAAGACTATGTTGCGGTTGGCGCGCGAGCGCGACACGTTAAGCATTGTTGACGATCAGCGTGGCAGCCCAACCTACGCAGGAGATATTGCCCAGGCGATTATTGATATTGCTACCGTGGATGATGCCCGTGGGATTTATCATTTCTGTGGTGATAGAGAGGTGTCGTGGAAAGTGTTTACCGACGAAATCATCTCCGCTGCGGCCCGCTTGAATTTGCTGAAGTCTTTACCGGTGGTGACGGGTATCAGCACCGATCAATATCCCACCGCAGCGCGCCGTCCTAAACATTCGACGTTGTCTTGCGCAAAGATAGCGCGTTATGGTATCCGTCCGTCGAATTGGGTCGGGGCGCTTAATGACTGTATGGTAAAAATTGCCTAACTACCACGGCGGCACTTGGTGCCACCGATTAGAGAGCTTGTAATGAATCCTCATACTGATAAACCCACATCATTTTTTTCCTTGATAGTCTCGGCGTGGAGTCACCGCCAACTGATTTACCAAATGGTCAAGCGCGACATCGTCAGCCGCTACCGTGGTTCTTTTATGGGGATCTTTTGGTCAGTTATCAATCCGATTTTCATGCTGGTTGTGTATACACTGGTGTTCTCGGTGGTGTTTAAAGCGCGTTGGGGAGCAGCCTCGGTCCCGAGTTCTAAAACTGACTTTGCTGTGATCCTGTTTGTCGGGTTGATCACGCACGCCTTATTTGCTGAAACATTATCCCGAGCCTCGACTCTGGTTTTGTCAAATGTCAATTATGTTAAAAAAGTCATTTTTCCGCTTGAAATTTTATCAATAGTGTCTTTATGTGGTGTGCTGTTTCATACGATGATCAGCATGTTAGTGTTAATTACTGCCTTTTTTATTTTTAATGGCTATCTGCACTGGACGCTGATTTTTACCCCATTAGTGATGCTGCCGCTGGTGTTTCTCACCTTGGGAATCAGTTGGTTTTTGGCGTCGTTAGGCGTGTTTGTGCGCGATGTGGGACAAAGCATCACGATTCTTATGACCATCGCCATGTTTCTTTCGCCAGTGTTTTATTCTATTTCATCTTTGCCGGTTAAAATACGTCCGTTGATTTATCTTAATCCGCTAACCTTTATTATCGAGCAGGCCCGCGCAGTCCTTATCTGGGGAAAATATCCCGATTTTATTGGGCTGGGTTGTTATACATTAGTTTCATTAATCATCATGTGGTTAGGTTATGCCTGGTTCCAAAAAACAAGAAAAGGGTTTGCCGATGTCCTCTAACGATATGGCGATAAAGATCGATAATATCAGTAAATGCTATGAGGTTTACGAAAGTCCGACGCGTCGTCTGAAACAGTTCATTGTACCTCGACTTGACCATTATTTCGGTCGCGCACCAAGATGTTATCATGAAGATTTCTGGGCGTTGAAAGATGTGTCCTTTGAATTACCGCGCGGTCAAACCATGGGGATTGTCGGCCGGAATGGTTCCGGTAAATCCACGTTGTTGCAGATCATTGCCGGCACCCTGTCGCCAACTGAGGGACATGTTCAGGTTAACGGACGCGTAGCGGCCTTGCTGGAACTGGGCGCCGGATTCAACAATGATTTTACCGGACGGGAAAATGTCTATCTCAACGCATCACTGCTGGGATTAAGTCGTGATGAGACCGATGAGAAACTCGACGATATTCTGTCGTTCGCCGATATTGGTCGTTTTATTGATTCTCCGGTACGCTCTTTTTCAAGTGGTATGTTGGTTCGCCTGGCATTTGCGGTACAGGCCCAGATCGATCCCGATATCTTAATCGTCGATGAGGCACTGGCGGTGGGGGATGCCAGATTCCAAGCCAAATGTTTTGCCCGTTTGAAAAAACTGAAGCAAAATGGAACCTCTATCCTGTTTGTATCTCATGCCACCGAACAAATCGTTACCCACTGCGATCAAGCGATGTTGCTTGATGGCGGAGAAATGAAGGGCAATGGTGCACCGCGCGATATTGTTAATCGCTATCTGGATATCCTGTTTGGCAAACAAAAGATTCAGAATAGTGAACGTCAGGATATGGATGAACAGATAGATTTGGCCATTGAGGGTGAGGAAAATCGCGCGATCCGCGAGACCGAAGCTGGCGCTGACCGCACCGAGGCAGATGATGTTGCCGGTCATTTAAATGGCGTTTATGCCGAGCGGCCGAATTATAATCCATCGGAGTACCGCTGGGGCGACCTTGCTGCGGAAATCGTCGATTACCATCTATGCCAAGCGGGGGAACGTTATCCCAGCAGTCTTATCCCGCATAAAAATCTCGTTTTTTCATTCCGGATTAAATTTCATGCCACGGTGGTGCGTCCGATCTTTGGTTTTGCAGTAAAAACCAAAGAAGGGGTGACAATTTACAATACCAACTCTGAGTGGCAATCGGTGGCGTTGCTTGAACTGGCCCAGCCAAACGATGATATGTTTGTGTCGGTGACCATGCCGGTAATGCTGTATGAAGGAGATTATTTTATTTCGGTAGGTATCTCGAGCAGTTCAACTGAAGGTGAAGTTATTCCTCATGACCGCCGTTATGATTCTATCCATCTTACCGTGGGGTCAGTAACCTCCTTTACTGGCTTAGCAGATCTGAATGCGAGTATTAAATTTGAAACCAACTGATATGCAATCAATCCTTTCTTCTCATCATTTTATACTTGATGAGGTCAATGGTGTTTGGCGGCCTGAAGAATTACCCGATTTTGCTTATAGCGACGGTGATAATGCGGAAAATTATATTCTTGACGCTATAAACAGCGCGCAGGATGTCAGCGTAAACTCAACAGAGTTGCATGATAAAATAAGAGATTGGTCATCGCGTTATCATCTGAGTACGCGTCGCGCGAATTTGTTGCGACCATTTGGTGAATGGTTTAGGGGGAAGCGCGTTTTAGAAATTGGCTGTGGCTGCGGTGCCATGTCGCGGTTTATTGGCGAAAGCGGAGCGCAGTTGGTCTCGGTGGAGGGCAGTTTCCGACGTGCCAGTATTGCACGGCAACGTTGCCGAGATTTGACCAACGTTGAGGTCATTTGCTCTCCAAGCGATCTGATACCCGACCTAGGGTTATTCGATGCGGTGATGCTGATTGGCGTGCTGGAGTACGCCAGCGTGTTTCTGGGTAAGGATGGGCAACAGACTTTGCTTGCATCTTGTCGGTCACGTATGACAGCTGATGCCCGGCTGTTTGTGGCGATAGAAAACAAATTGGGCATTAAGTATTTTGCTGGTGCCAATGAAGATCACGTCAATATGCCGATGTTTGGCATCAATAACGCTTACCATGAACAAGGCGTGATGACTTTTGGCCGCCAGGAACTGAAAGCAGTGTTAGCCAAGGCCGGTTTTAACGCTAGCCAAGAATATCTGCCTTTGCCTGATTATAAACTGCCGATATCCATGGTTACGCCGGATGGGTGGCAACACCATGCTATGGATTTGGCCCCGTTGGCGGTAGAAAGTACCCTGGCTGATCACCAATTGATTGCTGAAAGCACTTTTTCAGTGGAACAAGGTATTAAAAATGCCTGGCATAACGGACTTGCCGCAGATTTGTCCAATTCATTCATGATGATCGCCACACAACAGCCTCAGCCTTCACTGACACCGGACATTGCCGCATTTCATTTTTCCGATAGCCGGCAAGCTGCTTTTCGTAAGACGACTACTTTTACAATAAACTCCAGCGGTCGGCTTATCGTACATGCGGTAAAGGGAAACCCGGACGAGCCACTTCCAGGCAACCTCCATTATGTGGTGGATCAGGATGAATTTTATCGGGGAAAAAGCTTATGGCTTGACCTGGTCGATATCGTTAACCGACACGATTGGCGTGTAAGCGAAGTGGCGGATTGGGCTCGTAGTTGGATTGATTGTTTGTTGGCCCGGGCGGGTTTACCCATCGTCTATGATCTCGAGCAGCGTTTCCCCAAAGGATATTTGGATGCAATGCCGTTTAATATTATCCGTCAGGATAATGGCGAGGTGGTGTTGTTTGATCAAGAGTGGGAATCTCCGGAAGACATTAGCGTTGCTTATATTGCATTTCGCGGCATATTTATCTCTTTGCTGCGTATAAGTTCATTCTCCTATAGTCAATTTTACACTGAGACCCATTTGTTAGCGCTAGTGTTGGATGTGCTTAAAACGGTTGGTTTTAAGGTAGAACAAGACCATATAGAGCGTTTTTTGCAGCAAGATGCGCGTTTCTATGCTCTGATTGATTCTGGCAATGAGCAACAGATTTTCCATGCGTTATCAGCATGTAAAATTGTTTTGCGTGCGCCGTCGGTGGACTTTTTGCGCTTAGAAGTATACACGATGGGACAAGAATATGCCGTTAAAGAGCAGCAAAATATTGAACAGGCAGCGGTTATTGTGGCGCAAAAACAGGATATTGAGCGATTTTTGCACTCAACCAGTTGGCGAATCTCTGCTCCTTTACGCATTGTGGCACGACACTGCCCACTGATCCTACGGCGGATAGTGCATCGCATCGTGGGGGGATTATCTTTTTATGGCCGAGCTATTAAGCTTAATATTAATCAAGTGCGGCAAGCAACGAGTATGCCATCTGCCACAATACGCTCTGCCCCGCCTTTAAAGCTTAGGGTGCGTAAACTACTTAAGTCAGTGTATTTACGAGTACCACAGCGTTATAGAGGACGTTTGTTAACGGTGGCGATGTGGGTGAGACCGGGATGGTTTTTACATCACCCTTCATTTCGACGCCAACGTCTATCTGGGGATATGTCACCGGTGGAGTCGGCGTCGATTAATCGCGCTGCTGACGGTAGTTACTATTATTCAAAATACCCGGATGATTACACTTATATCGCCACTGAAAAACCATACCATTTCGACGAAATTATCGGCGGGTTTGTCACCCGGCCAAAGTTTTCAATTATTGTGCCGATCTACAATACTCCGCTGGAACTGCTGGAAAAGATGATTTCGTCGGTGCGTCGTCAGTGGTACCCAGACTGGGAGTTGGTGCTGGTTAACGACGCCAGTCCACTGGCCGAGACGGCGATCGCCCTCGATGCGCTTGATGATCCCCGGATTAAAGTTATTCATTTGGCCAGCAACCAGGGCATTGCCGGTGCGACTAATGTCGCCATAGAACATGCGACCAACGATTATATTGTGTTCCTCGATCATGACGATGAATTAACTGAAGACTGTTTATATGAGCTGGCTAAATGTATCAATGTCGACGACCCCGATTTTATTTATAGCGATGAAGATAAATTAACGCCAGAGGGCAGTTTCTCCCAGCCACACTTCAAACCTGACTGGTCTCCCGAAACCATGATGGGGACCATGTATACCTGTCATGTTTCTTGCGTCAGATTAAGTGTCGCCCAGGGATTGGGTGGTCTGCGCGGAGAGTTTAATGGTTGTCAGGATTGGGACTTTATCTTACGACTGACTGAGGTTACTAATAAAATCAGTCATATAGCTAAAGTGCTTTATCATTGGCGGATCATTCCGGCATCTATTGCTTCCGACCTTACTGCCAAACCCTATGTGCTTGCTGCATCCAAAGCCGTGCGCGAGAGCGCATTAAACCGTCGTGGCCAGGTTGGCACCGTAGAACCGCTGCCGAATTGTCCTGGTTTTTTCAGGGTCAACTACGCACCGCAAGGCAATCCGCTGATTTCAATTATCATCCCTACCCGAGATAATCGCGCGTTTTTGCAACGTTGTGTCGAGTCGATTTTCGATAAAACTCACTTTGATAATATTGAGCTGGTAGTGGTCGATAATGGTTCAAAAGACGCCGATACAGTGGAATATCTAGAGCAGCTAAAAGCGGACCGGCGGGTTAATGTGGTGCACCACGACAGGCCTTTCAATTTTTCGCAGTTGATAAACGCTGGTGTAGCGCATTCTACTGGGGACTTGCTGCTGCTGCTCAATGATGATACAGAAGTGCTTCATGGCGACTGGCTAGAACGTATGGCTGGATACGCGCAACTCGACCATATTGGTGCGGTGGGTGCCAAGCTACTGTATAGTGATGGCGTTAGTGTGCAGCACGCTGGCCTTTTAAACCTACATGACGGCCCAATGCATGCTTTTCTGAATCAACATAAAGATATCGCTGGATACTTTATGCGCAACCAAGTTGACTATAACTGGCTGGCAGTGACCGGTGCTTGCTTGATGATAGAGCGAAAGAAATATCTCAGTATAGGCGGTTTTGATGAGACTTTTCCAGTAGCTTATAATGATGTTGATTTTTGCATGAGTTTGGTAGACGCAGGCTTTTACAATGTTACTTGCCAAAGTGTGACGTTAATTCATCATGAATCAGTATCCCGTGGAATTGATCATAAGGATCTGGAAAAACATGCTCGATTGAAGCGTGAACAAGCTCATCTTTATAATAAACATCCAAATTATTTTCAATATGATCCATTTTTTAATATAAATTTACACCCTAATGGATATAATTTTGAGGTTCAAAAATAATGAACCAAAAACCAGAACTAGCCGATAATACAGACCTCATTTTTTCTATAGATGATTTATGGTTGGCAATTAATAATGCCAAAATTATTTCATTTGATTTTTTTGATACCCTATTTGTCCGGCCACTAGCGGATCCGGAAGACGCTTTCGATATTATCGGCAATCGGTTCGCTATACCTAATTTTAGAAAACTACGTCGTAAAGCCCAAGCTGAAGCCTTTCGTCAGATGGTAAAAGACGGTAAAAAAGAGATTACGTTACTTAATATTTACGATAATTTTAGCCGTTTGCCGGTGTCTGAAACCACGTTGATGCAGGCTGAGTATGATCTTGAAAAAGCGCTGGTAATGCCGAATAAGGAATTATTTAGTCTGTTCAACGATCTGATTGACCAAGGTAAGACCGTGGTAATCACCTCTGATATGTATTTTGGTGTAGATTTTTTCCAAGAGGTTTTACTTAAGCATCATCTGCAGGAGGTGCCGTTATTTATCTCAGCGGATCGTAATGCGACTAAACGTGATTCAGGTGAACTGTTTGATCTGATCGTCCACGCTTATGATGTTGCCCCGCAGGACATTTTACACATTGGGGATAACTTTCTCGCTGATGTACAAAGACCACGTGAAAGAAATTTGAGGGCGTTCCATTACCACACTCCGACTGCCTCGGTCGCGAAAAAATCTCTTTCGCTGATGAGTTCCCTAACCGAAGGTATGCTGAGAACCTTGGTGGCCGATCAGATTCCGCAACATTCATTTCAGGAACTTGGGTTTAAGTACCAGGCAACCGCCACGATGGGATTTCTTGCATGGATTGCGCAGCAAAGCAAAGTGGATGAGGTTGATCACGTTCTGTTTGTCTCCCGAGATGGCTATATTCCCGAGCGTGTCGCGCAACATTGTTTTGGCACCAGCCTACCGCCATTTTGTTATTTTATGGGATCGCGTATTGCCTTTAACCTTGCATTGATTGATGAAGAGAATTTTGATCAACATATTTCATTCTTAATGTCGGGTTCTGACGGGTTGGCCGCAGGAGAATTGTTAGAAAGAATTGGTGTAGAGCCACCTCAACAATCGATCTTAACGGATCTTGGATTTAATCGTGATTTTAAAATAAGCCCAGAAAACTATGCTTTAGTCAGCAAATTTTTGTCGGCTTATCGTGGTGAAATTCTCAAAATTTGTTGTCGAAATCGTCGTGGGCTTTTTATGTATCTTAAGAGCCTGAATATCCAACCTGGCAGTACAGTGGCATTGATTGATGTGGGGTGGAGCGGCTCAACACAGGAAGCTTTTGAGCGCGCCGTTGGCAAACTGCTGGATATTCGTGTAGTGGGCTACTATTTCTGTTTGGCTAATACACTCGAATGTCAAAGTCGGCAGGGTCACCATGTTATGAAAGCTCTGATATGCTCTGAGTCGTGCACGCCAGAGGCGGTGGATAAAATTTACGAAAACCGCGTTGCGGTAGAACTCCTTTTTTCCGCACCACATGATACTATTATCGGCTATTTTCCCAAAGGACCTAACGTGATCTGCGTTGAAGATCCAGGTCGGGCCAGAGGTAAGGATAATGGTAGTTTGATCAAATTGATCGACGTGGGTGTTGATGTCTTCATGGATATTTTCATTCCGTTGCAACAGCGACTTGGTTTGGTGATGAGCCCACTAGAAATGGCTCAGCCGTTGATTGATTTGGTTATTGACGACAAATGGCGCAGTGATGAGCGTTTTAGCGTTATCGAAAACTTTGATGCCTGGGGTTCAACCAGGAACCAGACTATGAAATTTGCTGATTATTTCAAGCAATAATGTTATCGAATATTGGTGTGTTAAATATGGAAACAAAGCGTCCACGACGCGGCTCTCTATTTAACATCAGTGGAAATAAATGAAAAAATCATCTTCGACCGTGGCTATTCTGTTGGCCAGCAGGAACGGTGCAACCTATCTTAAGCCACAGTTGGATTCCTTTTGCCAGCAAACGTATCGTCCATGGCAGCTTTGGGTATCCGATGATGGTTCGACGGACTCAACCGTTGCGCAGGTTGGTGCATTTATTGCCCGGCCTGATGTTGACGGTCATTTGCTGTCGGGTCCACAAACGGGCCTATGCGACAATTTTATGTCGTTAGTGGGTAATGCAGCTATTCAGGCTGACTACTATGCTTTTGCCGATCAGGATGATGTTTGGGTCAATGACAAGCTTAGCCGAGCTATCCATTGGCTTGAGCAATCGGATCACAATCTTCCCGCGTTGTATTGTTCCCGTACTCAGTTGATCGACGCTGCCAATAAGCCGATGGGTTACTCTCCACTGTATTTGAGAGAACCCTCATTCGGCAATGCGTTGCTGCAAAATATCGCCAGCGGCAATACGATGGTGTTTAATCAGCGCGCGCGGCAATTATTATTAAAGATTGAACATGTTAAACCGGTTATCCATGATTGGACACTATATCAATTGGTTACCGGTTGTGGCGGTAGGGTGAAGTATGATCCAAAACCGACCGTACTGTATCGTCAGCATGGGGGAAACGTTATCGGCAATAGTATGGAACTATTGCACCGGCTGCGTAATTTTAGGTACGCTCACGGTGGCCGTACGGCGCACTGGAATGACCTTAATCGTGCTGTGCTGGCGTGTGTGTCTGACGATTTGACACCCTCAGCTACGCTTAGTCTGGCGGCATTTAGCGCTATTCGCGCGAGCGGTCTATTCAAGCGCCTCAAATTAATGAGACAATCCGGCATCTATCATCAACAACTGTTGGGCAGTATCAGTACATTAACCTATATTCTGCTTAATAAAATTTAGAATTGGTGCAGTTAGTGAAAATTATAGCTTCGCTGGTGCTTTTTAAGCATCAGTATCAAGACATTAAGCAGACCTTAACTTCATTGTTCGATGAGTTAAGCGTTTCCAAGGTCGTCATTGTGGATAACGGCAGCCATTGCGATTGGCTTGATAGCTTCTCGCATGAAAAACTCGATGTCATTAAAGCACCTGAAAATAAAGGTTTCGGTGGGGGCCATAATCTGGTTTTTGAACGCTACTCTCAAACTGCGCCGTTTATTTTGATTTGTAACCCGGACATCATGTTTAGTCAGGGTGAAATAGATAAATTATATCAGTTTAGCAATAAGAGCAATATAGGCCTCTCCATCCCGAAAGTCGTCTACCCGGATGGCAGTCTGCAGTATGGTTGTAAATTACTGCCAGCAGCTTATCAGTTGTTTTTGCGACGGTTTCTTTCAAATTCATCCGATTCGCTAAATGATGATTACGAATTGCGCCTGGCTGATTACAACAAACCCTTTTTTGCCCCCTCACTTTCGGGGTGCTTTATGCTGATCAGTCGCGAGGTGCTGCGCGAGGTACGTGGTTTTGATCCCCGATTCTTTATGTATATGGAGGATGTTGATCTTTCCCGCCGCGTCAGTTGTACGCCTCACCGGGTAAGCTATTGTCCTGATTCGTTGGTGGTACACGAGTCCCAACGTCGTTCGTACGTGGACCTGCGCTTTATGCTTTACCATATCGTTTCGGCCATTCGTTATTTTAATAAATGGGGCTGGGTATTTGACCCGCAGCGCAAGCGGCTTAATCGGCGTTGCCTGGAAAAACTGCCGTTGGCGGCGGCAAAATAGCGAGACGGCGGAAGAAGGGGTATCGCCAGCCAGGTATTGCCAGAATCTCTTGGTAAGAAAGCCTATCGCACCAATCACTACCCGCCGGCGGCAATCTTGGGTTAACATATCATCCACATTTCTACCCTGTCGGCCTGCTGACGGCCGCAGGTGGTTTATACTCTAGATACCTATTTCAGACAGGAGTTGCTTAATGTCCACACAACAGATCGGCGTAGTCGGTATGGCAGTAATGGGGCGCAATCTGGCGCTGAACATTGAAAGCCGTGGTTATAGCGTATCCATCTTTAACCGTTCGCGTGAAAAAACCGAAGACGTGATTGCTGAAAATGCCGACAAGAATCTGGTGCCTTATTACACCGTTGAAGAGTTTGTCAATTCGTTGGAAAAGCCACGTCGTATACTGTTGATGGTAAAAGCCGGCGAAGGTACTGATAAGACCATCGACTCGCTTAAACCTTTCCTGGATAAAGGGGATGTTCTGATCGACGGCGGCAATACCTTCTACCGTGATACCATCCGCCGCAACCGTGAGCTGTCTGCTGAAGGGTTTAATTTTATCGGCACCGGCGTTTCTGGTGGCGAAGAAGGGGCGCTGAAAGGCCCGTCTATTATGCCGGGTGGGCAAAAAGCCGCTTATGACCTGGTTGCCCCGATCCTGGAGAAAATCGCCGCCCGCGCCGAGGGTGAAGCCTGTGTGGCTTATATGGGTCCCGATGGTGCCGGTCATTATGTCAAAATGGTACATAATGGCATTGAGTATGGCGATATGCAGCTGATCTCCGAAGCTTATTCTTTGCTAAAAAATGCGTTGAAGCTCAGTAATGACGAGTTGGCAGACACCTTTAGCGAGTGGAATAAAGGTGAGCTTAATAGTTACCTTATCGATATCACTAAAGATATCTTTACCAAAAAGGATGACGAGGGTAAATACCTGGTAGACGTGATCCTCGATGAAGCGGCCAATAAAGGCACCGGCAAATGGACCAGCCAGAGTTCGTTGGATTTGGGTGAGCCGCTGAGCCTGATCACCGAATCCGTGTTTGCCCGTTATCTGTCGTCACTGAAAGACCAGCGCGTCGCTGCGTCCAAGGTGCTAAGTGGCCCCGCCCCCCAGGCGTTTACCGGTGACAAACAAGAGTTTATCGAGAAAGTCCGCCGCGCGCTGTATCTGGGGAAAATCGTGTCTTATGCCCAGGGTTTCTCTCAGCTGAAAGCCGCGTCGCAGGAAAATAACTGGAATTTGAACTACGGTGAAATCGCCAAGATCTTCCGTGCCGGTTGTATTATTCGCGCACAGTTTTTGCAAAAAATCACCGATGCGTATGCGCATGATGCCGATATCGCCAATCTGTTGCTGGCACCGTATTTCAAGAAAATTGCTGACGAATATCAGCAGGCACTGCGTGATGTTGTGGCCTATGCGGTGCAACACGGTATCCCTACACCGACCCTGTCCGCCGCTATCGCTTATTATGACAGCTACCGCTCAGCGGTATTGCCGGCTAATCTGATTCAAGCGCAGCGTGACTATTTTGGTGCACATACCTATAAGCGTACCGATAAGGAAGGCGTGTTCCATACCGAATGGTTGGAATAAAAATTAACCTCTCCTGAGGTGATGGTGTGAGGGCGAGTTGCCCACTTACGCTGTCGAAAAGAAAAAACCGACGGGGAAACCGGTCGGTTTTTTTTTGTGTGCCGGGCATGGTACCTAGTACCTTGACGATACGTCACTGTTGACCCTGGTCGTTAAGATTGAATGCTTGCCGACGAGTGACCGTCGAATTTTGCTTTGCTGCGGTATGCCAGGATGTGGTCATAAAAAGCGTAATCCTACCCATATGGCAACCAAAAATTCAATTTATTCAACATGTATAGGCACTTTCTTAACCGGTGATATCTCGGGCAGCTTGTCTATTTTCTGCTAGACAGATCTAGCCTAAGGACTTTACTCCTTAAGCGTAAAACGATTTATTTTTAACCCGGTTTCATACGGCATGCTTTAATTTTTTTCTCAGCATTTAACGCTAAAACGCTACCGATAATAATACCGCCGCCCAGAATAACCATCACCGATGTCTTTTCATGTAAGAGTAAAACGGCGATTGTCATTGTCACGGGGGGAATAAGATAGAGCGTGGTGGTCGCCCGGTTGACCTCTGTCTGTGTCAGAACATAGGCCCACCACAGATATGCCAATGCGCTGGGGAATATTCCCAGAAGTACAACAGCGATATTCACCCGTGCGGGGGCGTGTCTGATCTGTACGAGCAGACCCGGAAAATAAAATGACAATAGCAGCGTTCCTGACCAGACCGTATAACAGACTATCGTCAAAATGCTGTAATGTTGAGAGTAACGTTTCTGCAGTACAAAATAGATACTCCAGGACAAGGCCGCTAATAAAATCAGCAAACCATGCATATTGACGTGCATAATATCACCATCGCCCATAATCACTATTATCGCGCCCACCATGCCAATAAAAATACAACCCCAACGCCAAGCAGTGATGCTTTCATTGAGATAAAAACGCGCGATCACGGCGCTGAATATGGGCGTGCACTGTGCCAAGACACTGGATGCACCGGCACTAATCCCACGCTGACCGGTATTGAGTGCGATATGGTGGAGCGTGACAGCAAAAAGGCCCAGCATAAGCAACCACGGCAGATCCTTTAGCCGCGGTAGGGCGATCCGTTTAAAAAATGCGATCATAAGCAGAAACACAGAGGCAATGAGAAACCGCATCAATGCCAATTGACCGGAGTCATAACTTTTCAGGCCAATGCGGATACCAATCGGTGAATAAGCCCAGCATAGGATGACGGCTATGGTCGCCACTATTAAGCTGAGTCGACGCTGGCCATTTTTGAGCACCATGGGGTTAACGGCGCAACGGTTGATAAAATGCATTGTTCATGGCGTTAGGTGTTGAAACACGTTCCGTCACATTCTGAATTTCTGATTGTATTGAATTCATCGCCATTCCCCTCTATTCAGTGGATGTCAGTAGCCTGTTTTGTCACATTAGCGTGGTAT
>NZ_JAYGJO010000044.1:0-23745 GCF_035013185.1 Acerihabitans sp. TG2 | reverse complement strand
ACCTCGGTGTTTAGGGTAGACAGCGGCAGTGTGGCGCAGTTAATCACTGAAAAAAAGATGCCGATTTAAGGGCGCTTACGGTGGTTTGATAAGCGCAGGCTACGGCGCGGCGATAGAGCGCAATACGCAATTCGACCGGGATACAGGATTGATTATGGGTATTCATGCCACCTCCTGGATCGGCGGGCGACCAACAAACGGCAGTACATACCCCCGATCCAACGTTTGGCGGGCGTCGAGTATATGGATTTCAATGGGGTACACCATGCACCTATGGCTATTGGGCACACTGCGGCGCACGGCGGCAAAAATAAAGGTAAAAGCAGAATGAGAATGGGCGAGGGTTGTAGCCATGATGGCTGCCTCCATAGTTAGCTGATAACAGCTACCACCGAAGTTTCCACGCTTATGGGTGGTAGCCCAGACGGAGGTGGAAATACCGGCAACCTTGGGAACCGGCCTGACCGAAGTCAGCCCCGCCTGAGCCACCATTGTAAGACTGCGGCAGCGCGACACATAACGCTGCGCAAAAAAACGGCAGATCAGAGCTGCGACATAAAAAAACACGCGAGGCGCGTGTTTTGTCGCCAAGATTGAACTCGGGTTTCCACGCCCGGCTGTCGATTTTGCGACAGCGCGGAAACTATAACCAACCGGCTCGTGCGAGAAAAGGTTTTTTTGCAAAGGCACGAGTCAGTTCTAGCCGTCAGTGTGCTCTTTGCGAGCTGGCACGCAATTGGGATAATTAGCCCATCCGAATAGCCGGGCTGTGGCACAATGGGGGTAGATGAGGTCACGCGTCCCTAGATAGATCAACTGGGATAGTTGGCTCCGTGGAGTGCAGGCCAAGCATTGAGTCCAGATATCGCCAGCGACTTTTGTGTTACTACCAATGTAATTATGACCCATGGGGGGCGGACAATTCGATCGGTATTGATAATTAGTGCCAGGCAAGCTCAACATGAGTTTTTTCCCTATCCGGGAAAACAGTTTATTTCCCAGATGTTCTTCCAACTGTCGGATTTGCTGGCTGACGGCACCCGTAGTGATACACATTTTTTCAGCAGTCAACTTCATGCTTCCCAGCCGACTCACTTCGATAAAAGTCCGTAACGATGACAGCGGAATATTGTAATTCATTCAAAATTCGTCTTTTTTAACCGCAACACACCGAACGACTGCAGTGACTTATTTTATTTTTACGGCTTCACTCTTCACTGCCCTGGGTGCTTTTTCCGGACTGACCACCATCCATACAGCGACACACACAACCACTGCACCGACGATAAAACCTTCTGTGATCGTTTCACCCAGGGCAAGATAACCCCAGAGCACACCGAAAGGTGGGATCAGAAAAGTCACCGTTAGGGAACGCAGCGGGCCAATATCGGCGATCAGCCGGAAATAAAGGATGTAGGCCAACGCCGTACAGATAAATCCGACGGCAAGGATACTCACCCATACTTCACCCTGGTACCAATTGATTGCAGGGGCGGTTGCGATCGACCAACCAAAAAAAGGCAACAAGATCAGAGTTGCGCCGATCTGACTGCCAAAGGCCACCATTTTAGGATCAAGTCCGCCGCGCTCAGATATCCAACGGCGGGTCAGAAAACCGGCCACCCCATAGCATCCCGTCGCCACCAGGCAGGCGATAACACCGGCAATCATACCGCTGGCAGAATTCACTTCTCCGATGGTGGTGATCACCATAATACCGACAAGGCCCAGCACCACACCGCCCCATTTTCGCGCCGTTAGTTTTTCGTTAAAGAAAGCAAAACCAATTAACGCCCCCATCAGCGGCGTGGTGGCATTCAGTATGGCGGAATAACCCGCCGGTAACCACTTGGCCGCCAGACAGTACATAAAAAATGGCAACCCGGAATTAATAATGCCCAGCATCAATGACGATTTAAATTTACCTTCAAAACGAAATGAGGATCTCAGTATGAAGAGAATAACGACAAGACCAATAAAACCAAAAAATACTCTTAAAAATGCGGTGTTAATTGCGCCGAACGCCGGTGCCGCTATCCTCATAAAGAGAAAACTGGCTCCCCATATTGCCGCGAGAAGAAGTAATCTTATGTAGTCCGCAGTACGCATAATATAGCCCCTTTTTATGATGAACGATATACTGTATAAACAACGCTGGTTTAACTGAGCTTGACAGTCATAATGACTTTTAAACCGGGAATACATAGAAGACAAACAAGTATTTCTTTTACGATTAAGATTTTCTAAACCATAGAACTGTAAGCTTATGAAACTTCCACCTTTACATGCCCTTATGTGTTTTGAAGCCGTTGCCAGGCACTTGAGTATGAAAAAAGCGGCTGAAGATTTGTGCGTAACATCCAGTGCGGTCAGCCAACAAATTACCAAGCTCGAGGAGATGGTGAAGGTCCGGCTTTTTCTGCGCAGTCCTCGATATCTGGAGTTAACCACGGAGGGGCGTATCTACCTGCGTGCCATCCGACCGGCATTCAATCAGATAGCCGAAGCGACACAGCGTCTGATGGATGACGGGAAACCCAATAAGATCACCCTCAGTTGCACAAGCGGGTTTGCCATACAGTGGTTACTGCCGCGACTGCCGGCTTTTGAAAAAATGAACCCGGGTGTGGAAACACAGATCAGCACGACCAATCGACAGGTTGATCTGCTGTCTGAGGGCATTGATTTCGCTGTCCGGCATGGCTCGGGGCGCTATCCGGGTCTGGAATCTGACTGTTTGCTTAATGATCGCTTGCGCCCGGTATGCAGTCCTCAGCTGATACCGCCGGAAAAAGCATTGTCCTCTCCGCTGGATATCACCCGTTTCACGCTCCTGCATGACGAGCATCGGATGGACTGGGCTTTGTGGTTCCGCGCAGTGGGGATAAATAATGCCAATACGGATAAAGGGCCGGTTTTTGTGGACTCAAACGGCGTGATAGAAGCGGCGTTGGCCGGGAAAGGTATCGCGCTGCTTCGCGGGGCACTGGTCAGCGAAGAGATTGAAAACGGCAGCCTGGTTAATCCGCTGCGTGTTGCGGTCGAATCCCCGATTGCCTACTACCTTGTTTACGACGAATCAGCCGTTCTGCAGCGGATGAGCCGACGCTTCCGGGACTGGATTGTTTCCACCGCTGCCGCTGAAAAAAATGAATATCCGGTATGATGATATCGGATGCTCTTTTCGTGCATTCACGACGCCCTCATGGGCGTTTTTTTTGGTTTATAGTTAAGTTTATCTAAATTATAGTTAAGTTATGATCATTTGCTAATGCCATGCTTTTAATTAAATCTGATAACGCAGTTGAATCTAATTAATTCCGCTAATTTTCTCTGATTATTTCAGAAACAACAGAGAGGAAAAGGTATGGCTGGCTTTCAGATATTCCGTCCCATGCAATGGGATAAACTTGTTCATGAATACGATCTTGACAGTTCCCGACTTTTACCGTGGCCGGGATACCCGACACCCGTAGGCGCCGGGTGGTGTGTCGTTCGTCCTCATACCCAATCGATGCCACATACCCAGATTGATCAGGAATTTTTCGTAGGCATTAAAGGAAATGCAAAATTAAAGATTGGCGATGAAATATATCCTTTCATAACGGGGGATATTGCCGCTATTCCTAAACATACCGATCATTATGTTATTAATGATACGGAAGAGGACTTTCATTTTTATGTGATTTGGTGGGATGAAAATACCACCCAAGTTTTTCTGAAAGAACATGCTGATATAGGAGACACATTATGAGCTGTTTTCTTGTTACTATCACCCCGGCCACGCCAAACGGCGATTTACACATCGGACATATCGCAGGCTCCTTTATCGCCGCAGATATCTTCTCGCGCGCACAGTGCCAGCACGGCCATGATTGTGTGCTGGTTTCCTATTCAGATGACTATCATAGATGTCCGTCTGTTGATAGATGGGCATCTACGTTATCTGTTCATATCAATTTTTGACAAACGGTCCGAGGTGGACGCTTACCCTTCTATGAAGCAATTACTGTTTTTTAAGCAGTGATCAAATTTATTAAATTACTGCGTTTTTACAGCCTATAAGCTGTTTTATTGTTTTACAGCTTATTTGATGTATCTTGTATTTACAGCTTATAGGATGTATTTTGTAAAAACAGCCTATAGTATGTATAAGCATCTAAAACAATGGTAAGTGCTTTATGAATACTGTTTATCCGTTGAAAACCTTGAGTCAGTTGCGTCCACTGCTGATTGGCTTTCGCAAAGCTAATGGGCTGACGCAAAAAGACGTGTCTGAAAGGTTAGGTGTAACACAGCAAACCTATGCCCGTCTGGAAGCAAATCCTGGAAGCGCCAGTATGGGGCGTTTGTTTAAGGTGCTAACTGTACTGGGGGTTGACGTGGTGCTCGCTTCTGGACCAAGCGGGCTCTTCTGTGCGTCATCTTCAACAATGGAAGGGGCAGAAAAGCCAATAGATTCCCCAACCCGACGGGAAAAATGGTGAGGATATGCGTCGTACACAACAGCGTTTAGCGATATGGATGAATGGGATCCAGGTTGGATTCTGGGAAAAGGTCAGAGGCGAAGATAGGCTGCAATACCTCCCAGAATGGATTGCGGATGAACAGGGAAGACCTTTATCGCTGAGCCTATTTAGAAATTTGTGTATTTGCCTGATTTTGATATCTTCAATCCAACATCAAAGGCAGGTTAATTTATGGACGAAAAACAGTTGCAGGCGCTGGCTAACGAACTGGCCAAAAATCTCAAAACCCCTGAGGATCTTAACCCGTTTGATCGCTTTTTAAAAAAAACAGTGTCGAGGCGGCGCTTAACGCCGAAATGACCCACCACCTCGGTGACGATAAAAATCAGCCCAGAGCCGACTCCAATCAATGCGCGTAACGGCTACTCGGCAAAGACAGTAACCACCGGCGAGATCGCCGCGTCATCAACAAATCTGTGTTCCTGGCCCTGGGCATCAATACCACCAACGCCATCGAGTCGCTGAACAGCGTGTTCCGCCAGGCGATCAAAAAGCGTAAGGTGTTCCCGGCAGACGACTCAGTGAAAAAGGTGGTGTGGCTGGCGATCCAGGTAGCATCACAAAAATGGACGATGCCGCTGAGGGACTGGCGAATGGCGATGAGCCGCTTTATTATCGAGTTCGGTGACCGCCTGGACGGTCACTTCTGGGAAAAGGCGTTTATCCAAAATCTGGTACAGGCTCTCTCTGATACAGGGGGCGGGTCAAATTGACGCCACCAGTAATTTTACACCCATGACCGTTAGCAGTTTGCTGATCGTCTCATAACGTGGATGTGATCCAGGAGTCAGTGTTTTATACAGACTTTCGCGCCCGATTCCGGCTTCACGAGCAACATTAGTCATTCCTTTGGCTTTGATAACATCTTTCAACGCAGCCAAAAAAACATCAGGATTAGGATCTTCCAGTTCTGCACTCAGATATTCAGCAATGACCTCTTCGCTATCCAGATAATCAGCAGCATCGAATGGTGCTAAGTTGAGGTCTTTCATTTTTTATTCTCCAGAGTTGCGAGGAGTTGTTTGGCATGTTTGATGTCTCTGCTCTGTGTGGATTTATCACCACTATTTTTCAACTGTCTTAACCAAGTATCGAACTCGGTGGTGCGAATCAGTATATTCATGGTCTTTAGCGTGTCCGTCAAATCTGGGTAGGATCAATTTGCAATCAGAGAGTCTATTTTTTACGCAGTAATTCCCATCAAAAAACCATGAATGGGTCAGAAAAGGGGGGGCGATAAAAAATTAATGAAAAATTTAAATCAACCATTTCAATTAATTGTATTTATAGGATCGCGCCATCCACAACGCTAAACTGCTCGAAAAATCCTACAAACATCAGCGATGCCTGCGGCCTCGATCCCGCCGAAAAACGCAAAGAAGAAAAGCTGGCCAATGCGCCGGCGCATACTTTTGCCACGGTGGCACGCGACTGGCATGCCAGCAATCAACGCTGGTCGGCGGACCATGCCGCCAGGAGCGCAGCGGGGTACGGGCGGCGTATATCCATAGTGCAGAGCATATTGAGGAACGTAAGCTGATGGTGCAATGGTGGGAGGATTACCGTTCAACATCGATATCAATTGATGCATCGGGGAAGGGCAAACATTCCCTCAACCTGAATAAGGTACTGATAAACATATCAGCGTTTCTGCTATATGATTCCAAGCAGGATGGCATAGCTTAGAAAGGCTGATCGAAGTGGATGATTTAACAATTCAGCAAATCCATGACCGGTGTCTAAGCACCACTCAACAAGCCATTGAAGGTTTTGGATGGGATAACATCTCGGTTGGCGTGCTAAGCGAAGCAGATAAAGAACGGCTGGAAGAGGGCATCGAGCACAGCATCCTCAACTGGCCGTGGGCGATGAATCGTTACAAAGGCAACGCCGACGATGGCATCCTAGACATCTCCCTCAAGGTTATTGATCATGATGACCCGGGCTCGTTACATGCGGTCATTATTTGCAAGTATGATGAGCGGCGTGAACAGTTCTCTATCTGCATGTTGGAGAATTTTATCTCTGATGAAAAGACAGCTCTGACAGGTAATGTGCTGATTATTGCCCTAATATACTCAACAACATTCTGCAATATTGTTGAATTTGAAGAAGTTTTCATTCAAGACCCAATTTCTGATGCCCAATCACGGTACAGGTCGTATGGCTTTGCACCGGTGTGGAATGATCCCGATAAAATGTCGGCTGAAGTACGGGACATTCTGGAAATGATCCGTATCAAGGTGAATGGTGTTGATCTTGATGAGTAAAAAGTTACCTCGATGGCTAATAGGGGCTGTTTGTTAAATGAACAGAGTTGATGTAGAATTGCATGCAATGGTAGAAAGAAAAAAAGGAGGCGTAATGATCAAGCAAACTAAAAGAATCGATTCTGACAAAGCAATGGCTGCTGCGAAACGCTCCTTAGATTTCTGGGCAACTATTGACGGCAATAAACTCGCCAAAGTGGGTCAGAAAGAGAAAAAAATGGATATTGTCGGACCGAGAAAGCAAGTAAAATCGGTCAAATACGCATAATCTGTATTCTTCATGACTACATCTGACACAACAGCTTGAAAAATTTAGAGTTACCTGTTGATAAGGGTGTCGAATCCTTTTACATAACACGAGGTAACTCTCGTGCCTCTCCCTAACAATCCTGTCATTAAACATAAAGTAGGTTTACTGAATCTGGCCGAAGAGCATGGTAACGTGCCGAAAGTCTGCAAAGTAGACTTCCCCAAAACCTTGTGCATTTTCTGCCTCAACCAAGAGGCTGGACCCAAAAGTCCGGCGGGTAACACAAGCTCCCCACGGCCTATAGCAACAGTATGCTTGAGGCTGAAGAATGGCATGCTTGACCTGCTCCCCTCTGGTTAATCCATCGGAAGCTGTCAACGTGGTTGACCGCTTCCGATGCTAGCGTTTACGGTGGACGGCCATGGAGAATGCCTATGTTAGCCAGCCTCAGTGGTGATCTATCCCACTGGTCAGGGGGTTCAAACCTGATGTAACTTGCTGAAAATAAAATATCCACCGGGCTCTAGCGCATGATTAACCTTGTAGCATACCCACAAATAATCTTCGATGTAATGCCAAATCAGTGACGACATCGCCAGATTATAGCTATTGTCATCAGCAGAAAATCTCTCAATAAAAGGCAGCGGCGACCGCAGATATGATTACTATCCTTATGATCGCCGCCGCCATGTCTGAGTATTACCCTAATCGCCCCCTATCGCCCAGTATGATTAATGTATCGTGGCCTTGATACCGGCGGGTTTTAGATGATGCCGGCAGACGTCGTCCATGACCCATTCCCCGAAGGTGGTCAAGCGCGGCGGTGTATCAAGAATATCCGGTGTGACCATGTCGCCCAGCATGGCGCAGGCGACTTCAACACCCATCTCCAGGCCATATTCCTCCACATGAAAGGCTTCCACCTCGTTGGCGATTTTGGCTTCCAGCGCATCCAGACTTAAGGCCAGTTGGATACCGTATTGCTCACAGGTGGTTTGATAAGCGCAGGCCACGGCACGGCGATAAAGCGCTATACGCAATTCGACCGGGATACAGGATTGATTATGGGTATTCATGCCACCTCCTGCACCGGCAGGCGATCAGCAAATAACAGTACAAGATCCCGAGCTATGGATTGGCTGGCGCCGCCGCCGTGTCCACCGGCAGCGATGGCACGAATCCCGCATGGGCGGTTATTGGCCACGCTGTGGCGCACGCGGGCAAAAACAGAGGTACGCCATGATGGCGGCCTCCATTGAGTCACTCGGGTTCTCACGCCCGGCGGTCGATTTTGCGACCGCACGGAAACGATAACCAACCGGCTCGTCCGAGAAAAGCTTTTTTGCCGGGGCACGGAATAAAGCAATTGGCTATTATTACGCGCTGGTGATAATAAGCAGGTTACGCTTAAGGGTTAATTCCTGTGCTAATTGTGGTACGACTTTGGATGCACAGCATACTGATCTATGGTATTTTATATACTATAATTGCCAGATGGAATGTTATTAATTTCAATACAAATATATATGTCGCTAATTTATGTCATGATAACGATGTGTTTTTCAGCCCGTAATAATGGTCTTAATCGAAATGGTATTTGCAAAGATACATGTTTTTTCTATTTTCCCGTTATTCTCTATCTCTCCCGGGTAGAATTAATCAGGCAAGCCTTGTTTGTTTATCCTGCGTATAATCGTGCCGGTAGTAATAATAATCAATTTTAAACTGGGGCTGAAAAAACTCGTAACCTGTCTTGACCAGCGCTAAAGTCGGCATAAAAATAGGTGGTTTTTACCCTTAGCATTCTGCAGGCCCACCGAACGGTTTGATTTCGCAGTCTTTGAAATGTGGGGTACAGTCGCGGGCAGCGTTTTGATACAGTACGGCTAACCGTGAAATTGTATTCAACAACAGTCAGAAACGCGCGTTTCTGGCGGAGAGATCATGATGAATGCTCAAAACAGCAGAAAACGCCTTCAGGGTAGTATTGCTGAGATTTCAATCCAAGGGTTTCGCAGCCTAAAAAATATTGAAAAGCTGGCGCTTCCTCCGCTTACAGTCCTGATTGGCGCAAACGGCGTGGGGAAATCCGGCTTTATCCGCTTCTTTGAGATGCTAGGATGGATGTTGCGCTCGCAAAAGCTTCAAGAGTTTGTGCTTCGTCAGGGCGGCGGCGATGATCAGTTCTTTATGGGCTCCCGTATTACCCCGAAAATCAAAGCGGAAATTCGCCTCCAGACCGACAAAGGATATAACGACTATTGCTTTGAAATGGAGCACCTTTCAGCAGGCGATACCATCATGATAACCAAAGAGGGATACCGGTATTCCGATACTAAGAAGCCGGGTGAAGCCAATTGGAGTTATTTGAACGACATCGGTAGAGAATCTGGGCTGCCGGATAAAGATAACAAAACAGCGAAGACCATTTGTCATATGCTAAAGCAGTGCTACACCTACCAGTTCCACGATACGTCGGCCAATGCCTCGATTCATCAGCGTTGGGATATCTCTGATTCCGCGCGTTTGCGTTCTGACGGTGGAAATCTGGCCGCAGTGTTGTTTGATTTACAGGAAAATGATTTGCCGCGTTATCGCATGATTGTTCGCCAAATCCAACGTGTATTCCCTACGCTCAGTGACTTCGTGCTTGAACCCGTCGCGGGAAAAGTCTTGCTTCGCTGGAAAAGTAAATTCAATGATAAGGTTTTTGGCTCACATCTTACGTCCGATGGCTCCTTACGGCTGTTCTGCCTGCTGACGCTGTTAAGTCTGTCTGATGATCGTCTGCCAGATATTATGTTTTTCGATGAGCCTGAACTTGGCTTGCATCCGCACGCCATTACACTCGTTTCGGAAATGATGAAACGTGCCTCCCAAAATCGACAGATATTTATCGCGACCCAGTCGCCATACATGGTTGACTGCTTCGAACTGGAAAATATCATAGTCGCTAACGCCGAAGACGGCGCGACGACGCTGCACAACCTGCCGAGGGAACAGTATCAGCAATGGCTAGATGACGAATATCTGCTTTCTGATATTTGGTTGAAAACGCCTGTGGGGGTTTCATTATGATGCGGGTATGCGTCGTATGTGAGGGCCAGACGGAAGTTGAGTTTATTCTAAACTGCGTAGCCCCATATCTTAACGATGAGCGATTTTATCTGTATCCCACAATATTACAGTCTCCCTCCGGCAATCATCGTGGCGGTCGCGTCACCGTCCAGCGGCTGGTCAATTTTATGCGTCATCAATATCATGAGGTTGATCGTATTACGACCTTTGTCGATTTTTATGGTTTTCAAGATGCCAATGGTCGTACTGCGGCGCAACTCGAAAATGCAATTACTGACGGTTTGAGTGCCGAGGTAAATATTGAACCCCGCTTTATTCTATCTTACGTCCAGCTACATGAATTCGAAGCACTGCTATTTTCCGATGTGGATAAATTTGAGTACGTCTTGGACGGATGGAATGAGTCTGTTAGGGAAACTCTTGAGGCTATTAGCAACCAGTTCGCAACGCCTGAGGATATTAATAACCATCCGACCACTGCGCCGTCGAAACGCATTCTTAAATCCTTCGCGCCGGGAACGTACAGCAAAACGATACATGGCCCGATCATTGCGGAGGAGATAGGGATAGAAACCATCCGTATAAAGTGCCCAGGTTTTAACCTTTGGCTGGAAAAACTCGAGTTATGGAAAACACAAATCAGATAAATTGTTAAAATCATGAATAAATAAAAATAAAACACTGAGCCTGTAAATAAAAATGAGAGTAACAAAACGAATACTGACTTTTTTTCCCGCGCTTAGTTTGTCATAAAGTCCAAAAACAGAACGTATTTAAGATGACGAAAAATTTAAAACCACCGATGGTTGGCGCCTTATTTTTTCAAGGCCGATGCGTTAGGCGGCCAAGTGATGGAGTGACCAAAAAACTAGCCGGGTTAGCGAGATCCACCCTAAACCCTCGTCCCACTTTATGGGGTCAGTTCATTCACGGCAGGGAGCAGTCACTAAGAACTATACACTTAACGCGGTTACCCCCTGAGACAAGGGTTATAAATCAGGCGGCATCATCTCATCGGCCTTCTGCTTTGCTTCCAAGAAGGCTAAATCATTCCTACACCCTTGTTCTTTATTAATAAATTCATCCCCACAGCTTTCACATCTGCTAAACTCAGAATAGACAGGTAGGGTTACATTTTTGAATGAAATATCTTCCATTTCGTTAAGCTTAATGAGATGTTCGCTTTGACATTTTACACAAGCATTCATATAGATCTCCAATTAACTCTGCTAATAAATTGAAAGTTATTATTTAAGTGGCGATATTATTTTTACCATTAAAAAGTTAACCAAGATATTATCATAGTTATCCTCAGGTGAAAAATAAACACGAGTTACATAAACCTTATGGGAAGAAGGGGGCGGTGGATAGATTTTGCAATGATTGAAGTCGCTAGGTTTATTGAAGCATTAAGCGCCTTTTCCCCACATTGATGTCATCATTCGGCGTCACGATAAGAACTTCACGTAAATTGTTATAGAGTGGATTTTCCCTCGATGCACATACCCACGAATAATCCTCGATGTAATGCCATACCAATGACGACATCATCCGATCATGGCTATTGCCATCTGCAAAAGATGTCTTAATGAACGGCAGCGCCGACCGTAGATATGATTACTATCCTTATGATCGCCGCCGCCATGTCTCAGTTTTACCCTAATCGCCCCCCGCGTCCGTGATAATTAATGTATCGTGGCCCCGTAATGCCGGCGGGTTTTAGATGATGCCGGCAGATGTCGTCCATGACCCATTCCCCGAAGGTGGTCAAGCGCGGTGGTGTATCAAGAATATCCGGTGTGACCATGTCGCCCAGCATGGCGCAGGCGACTTCAACACCCATCTCCAGGCCATATTCCTCCACATGAAAGGCTTCCACCTCGTTGGCGATTTTGGCTTCGAGCGCATCCAGACTTAAGGCCAGTTGGATACCGTATTGCTCACAGGTGGTTTGATAAGCACAGGCCACGGCACGGCGATAAACCGGCCAAGATAATTGCCGCTTACCAGATATCGGCATGTCCCGGCCATGTGTCGATGAAGTGCTTTTTTAAACATGTGGCAGGGATAGGCTTATGGTATCGACACGTTCTGGCTATGTGTCGATAAAACGCGACTTTTTAAACATAATGGTGTGACATGTTTATAGCATCGACATATTATGGCTATATGTCGATGAAAACGGTTTTTATAAGCATATGAGTTGGAATCCAGAAACCCCTCACAACGAGTTGCCGATACTACCGCCTGAACTGGAGCGCGTTGAAACACGCAGTGTACTCAAAGCGTGCATAAGTGCGCGCGCAGCAATCGCAGAGTTGAAAACTGCTGGTGAGTTGATCCCCGATCAAGGCTTGCTGATAAGCATCCTTCCGATGCTGGAAGCGAAAGATTCTTCGCGCATTGAGAACATCGTAACTACCAGCGATCGGCTCTTTCAGTATGCTGACCACGCAGATGGCGCAGATCCGGCCACCAAAGAAGCGCTGCGCTATCGTACAGCGCTTTATGATGGCTATACCCGTCTTAGGGACTATCCACTGTGCACAAACACAGCGGTAACGATCTGCACCAAATTACGCGCCGTGCAAACCGATATCAGGAAAATGCCGGGTACAGTATTGCGTGATCAGAATAATAACGTGGTATATACGCCGCCGGTGGGTGGAGACGCCATTCGTAACTTACTGGCGAACTGGGAGCGGTTTATACACGGTGATGATGATTTAGATCCGCTGGTGAAAATGGCTATTGCACACTATCAGTTTGAGTGTATCCACCCGTTCCCGGACGGGAACGGGCGAACGGGTCGTATCCTGAATATCCTGTACCTGATTCAGACTGGATTGCTTTCGCTGCCTATACTGTATTTGTCCCGCTTCATCCTGGAGAGGCGTGATGATTACTACACATTACTGCGCAGGGTGACAGAAGAGGGTGACTGGGAATCGTGGATTTTATTTATGTTAGAGGCAGTGAGGAACACGTCTCGGTGGACGACTGATAAGATATCGGCTGTCAGGGAATTGATGGCAGAAACCACAGCGTATGTGCGCGAGCAACTGCCGAAAATCTACACCCATGAACTTATCCAGGCGCTTTTTGCGCAGCCGTATTGCCGGATCGATAACCTTGTTGAACGAGGTGTGGCCAAACGCCAAACGGCATCAACATACCTCAAACAGTTAGTAAATATTGGCGTACTGGAGGAAATGACTGTTGGTCGTGAAAAGCTGTATATCAACACCAGGCTGCTGCGTGAATTGGGTCAGTAACGTGGACGCTATGTAGTAAATACACGTTTCTGGAAAATCTTGGCGATAAGCATGGGGTCGAGCCGATATGTCATGAACTGGACATAGCCCCGTCAACATATTACTGGCATCAACAACGTCAGCAGCATCCTGAGCATCGCAGTAAGCGTGACAAAAGTGATGGCCAGCTTATGCCGGAAATACGGCGTGTTTTCGGAGAAAACTACCGTGTTTACGGGTATCGTAAAGTCTGGCAACAGTTAAAACGGGGAGGGTGCCACGTGGCCAGATGTACAGCAGTGCGTCTGATGAAAAAGCTGAAGATAAAGGGGGTAATACGTGGCAAAGGTGTCAGAACCACCCGCAGCAGCAAAGCCACTGAGACCCCACGCGATTTGGTAAACCGTCAATTCGTGGCAGAACGCCCGAACCCGCTGTGGGTAGCAGATTTTACCTACATCAGCACCTGGCAGGGCTTCGCGTATGTGGCGTTCATTCTCGATGTGTTTGCTGGAGTTACCGTATTTAATAGATCCATTACCCCATTTAGGCCACGCTAGCGTTTACGGTGGACAGCCATGGATAATGCCGATGTTCGCCAGCCTCAGTGGCGATCTATCCCACTGGTCAGGGGGTACAAACCTGATGTAACTTGCTGAAAATAATTATCCGCCGAGCCCTAGCGCATGATTAACCTTGTAGCGTACCCACAAATAATCTTCGATGTAATGCCAAATCAGTGACGACATCGCCAGATTATAGCTATTGTCATCAGCAGAAGATCTCTCAATAAAAGGCAGCGGCGACCGCAGATATGATTACTATCCTTATGATCGCCGCCGCCATGTCTGAGTTTTACCCTAATCGCCCCCCGCGTCCGTGATGATTAATGTACTGTGGCCTTGATACCGGCGGGTTTTAGATGATGCCGGCAGACGTCGTCCATGACCCATTCCCCGAAGGTGGTCAAGCGCGGCGGTGTATCAAGGATATCCGGTGTGACCATGTCGCCCAGCATGGCGCAGGCGACTTCCACACCCATTTCCAGGCCATATTCCTCCACATGAAAGGCTTCCACCTCGTTGGCGATTTTGGCTTCGAGCGCGTCCAGGCTTAAGGCCAGTTGGATACCGTATTGCTCACAGGTGGTTTGATAAGCGCAGGCCACGGCACGGCGATAAAGTGCTATACGCAATTCGACCGGGATACAGGATTGATTATGGGTATTCATGCCACCTCCTGGACCGGCGGGCGACCAACAAACGGCAGTACATACCCCCGATCCGACGTTTGGCGGGCATCGAGTACATTGATTTCATTGGGGTACACCATGCACTTATGGCTATTGGGCACACTGCGGCGCACGGCGGCAAAAATAAAGGTAAATGCAGAATGAGAATGGGCGAGGGTTGTAGCCATGATGGCTGCCTCCATAGTTAGCTGATAACAGCTACCACCGAAGTTTCCACGCTTATGGGTGGTAGCCCAGACGGGGGTGGAAATACCGGTAACTATGTGAACCGGCCTGACCGAAGTCAGCCCCGCCTGAGCCGCCATTGTAAGACTGCGGCAGCGGGACACATAACGCTGCGCAAAAAAAACGGCAGATCAGAACTGCGACATAAAAAAACACGCCTGGCGCGTGTTGTGTCGCCATAGTTAAACACGGGTTTCCACGCCCGGCTGTCGATTTTGCGACAGCGCGGAAACTATAACCAACCGGCCCGTCCGAGAAAAGGTTTTTTTGCAAAGGCACGAGTCAGTTCTAGCCGTCAGTGTGCTCTTTGCGAGCTGGTACGCAATTGGGATAATTAGCTCATCCGAATAGGCTTGGCTGTGGCCCAATAATGTCTGATAGTATCTGTTGGTATATCGCATGATGCGGGATACTGATCCGTATATCGGAAGTTCGATTTTGAGCGGTATACGTTTTTGGTGAATGTTAGTAATCAAATGAGGTTAAACTGCGGAAGACCGATCTTGCGCGCGGACGTTTGCACCTGCCGGAGGTGAAAATTTTCTGTTTTCAGATTGACACGGTCTGCAGAGTGCCTATAATCCTCGGCAACAGCGCTAAACCCCCTCCTGTTGCAGTTATTGCAGTGACGGTTTGGCCTTTTTTTTTGCTTATTGTTCAGAGAGTTGCTATGGATAGCCAGCCTCAGCCTACCACTACGAATGCCGTGGCCCCCACGGTAAAAGCGTTTCTTGAATACCCCGATT
This sequence comes from Acerihabitans sp. TG2, assembly GCF_035013185.1. Lineage (NCBI taxonomy): Bacteria > Pseudomonadati > Pseudomonadota > Gammaproteobacteria > Enterobacterales > Pectobacteriaceae > Acerihabitans > Acerihabitans sp. TG2. Next base: position 8,141 of record NZ_JAYGJO010000044.1, on the reverse strand, counting down.
TAATGCAACAATTGGTCGATCGCGGTATGAATGTCACCAATCGCGATCGTTGTGAAAGGAAGCTTGCGCAAGTGGGTTACTACCGGTTATCGGGCTACTGGCACTCTGCAAGAACCTATAATAGATCTCCGCAGCGGCAGATAATCTATAATAACCAGTTCCAGTCTAATACGTATTTTGAAGCTATCTTCGATTTTTATCTTTTTGATAAAGCGCTCCGCCAAGAGTTCATGAGTGCCATTGAACGCATAGAAATCTACTTTCGGACCATTATCGCGCATGAAATGGGCAGAATAAGTCCGCTCGCATATGAGAATAAATCATTATTTTCTGCCAATGCCTTTGATGCCTCGAAGAAAGGCCCAAACTTTGATGAATGGACGATTCGCCATCAAAAGCTTTTGAAAGAATGTAATGAAGATAGCATTACCTCCCATTTCGCTAACAATAAACCGATCCCAATCTGGGTAGCCATGGAAGCGTGGGATTTTGGCCTACTTTCAAAATTTTACAGTATGCTGAAAGATGACTACCGCGACATAATATGTACACGAGTTGGTATTGATAAACGTGATGTGCTTGATAACTGGCTAATCAATATTAATGGTTTGCGCAATCGCTGCGCACACCATTCAAGATTCTGCAATCGCCCAAATCCACGTTCTTTCAAATTGTTGAGAAATGGATACTTCAATCTGTTAAACATCAGTCAGAATGAATCCGAGAAACTATTTGGTGCAATCGCGGTTATCTGGTTCCTGATAAAGAAAATTGGTCCCAGCAGTAATTGGCTTGATAGAATTGCCGATCTTATTGATACCAAACCGACAGTGCCAGGCTTTTATTTCTCCTCAATGGGATTTGACCGCAATCTGACGTCTTTTCCCAGAGCGCGTTTCCAGCATCAGTTTAAAGTTAACCCAGCGGCGGCAGAGGAACCTGTAACACCAGAACAACTGGTTGACGAGCTGGGGAAGATTGCTAGCATTGCGTCACCTGATGCAGACGCAAATTTAACAGATAGGCTGCTTCAGCTCGCGGAACATTACGAAGGTTTGTGATTTTAGCGACGCAGTGAAGCTATGAGGAGGCGAAAACTCTCTCCTTAAATCTGCCGTTTTGATAATCCTAATATCCTGTTGCAGACCTCTTCACCTCACCTCACCTCAGAATCAAGTGAAATGCAAATGGATGTCGATTGGATTCGAATGCCCACCTGACTGGTGCGACAGCGGTAACCGAACGGTGAACTCACATTGCACCGATTAAGTAACGTTATAGACTGGCCGGTATTTTTTGCGCTTTAAGTATTAAAAATGGTGGTCGGCGGCAGTGTTTCATTAATTCGGGGCGTTGTGCCAAGGCTTCTTCTGTCGGCTGTGGCTCAGACAATGTGCGTAGGGTAAAACCACAATCCAGCAGGGTATTCACATAGTTTTCTGTTGTGCGATGGTATTTAATAACGTCGTTGATAAACCACTGGGTATGGCGTATTGACTGGTCATGATAATTATCCAGCGGCCAATGTTCGCCGGCTTTTGTGGTGATCCAACCTACCGGCCAGGCGGTACAAACCGGATGTTCAACGCTGAAAATAAAATGTCCGTCGGGCTTTAGCGCATGATAAACCTTGTGGCATATCCCCGAATAATCTGCGACGTAATGCAAGGCTAATGACGACACCACCAGATCATAGCTATTTTCATCAGCAGCAAAATCTTCCATCGAAATATGCTGAAAGGTAATGCCCGGATCATCAGTCAGCCGTTGGGCTTCAGCCAGCATACGCGTTGATAGCTCAATGCCTGTAACCTGGACGGCGCCCTTGGTCCGGGCGTAACGTGCAAAATCGCCAAACCCGCTACCAAGATCGAGCACGTTCAAGTGGCTCAGTTCCGGCAGTAACGCGCGGATCGCGGGCAGCTCCACCGCACCGTTCAGGCCGGAGTCCTGCTGGCGTAATGTCTTATATCCTTCGAAAAAATCGGGATTATCGTACACATTCTGTTGGGATAAATCGTTGTGCGACGCACTCATAATATGAGTCTCCTTTGTTGTCAGCTCCGCCAGTCGTTCAGATTGGCTGGATCCGGCTTTCATTGGTCTTAGTCCATCACCGTCATGATGCTCTCAGCTGGCATGGGAGTGCGCCCTGCGAGCGAATTGATTTTAGTCCGCGGCGTGCTGCGACAGCAATCCTTGATGCCAATAAAATGAGGAGGCAGCGCTACAGGCAGGAGTGTCAGCGGTCCTGGCGGCAGTTCAGGTTCACCAAACGATTACTTCGCATAACAACGGCGAAGATAATTATGTAAGGCCATTATTTCTCGTTTTGTTGTGCTGGTTTTGTTCATAATGGTTGTAATGTTGGGACAGAGTAATTTACTGACCTCGCGGATATTCAATTGAAGTTCTAATAAATCCATATGAAATATAGGCTCATGGTGAGCGATTCGATTGCGAAGTTGCCGTATTTTATCGATTTGTTGATTAAATACAGATCGTTTGGGCGCCTTTCGAGGTAGGAATGATTTATGTAAATAGGGCACCCATAGTGAATGTTCAAACATAGAAACGGTTAAGTAATACCAGAACCCAAAGGTTAGCTCGGCAATCACTTTTCCAGGAAGGAGCTCACTTCCTTTTATACTTTGCCGAATAGCAATATTCTGCGCTTTGACTAACATATTCTGACAAAGAGGATTTAGTAATGCTAAGAATCGCTCTTGTTTAAACCATTCTGCTCCAAACCCAGTAGTGCGTTCTTTGTCAAATTTATTGCGAAGGGTAATCTCAATATAATGAATATCTGAAAATAATGCAGAACTAATCTTTGTATTAATTACATATAATTTTAATGATTTCAATTCATTATTATTTGTCACCTTAAAATATTTACTCAAACGAGGTTTTGAAAAGCAAGAGATGATCTGTTGCAAACCTTCTGCACTCAATTCGGGAAGCCTTTTTTTGGCCAATTTGTGCTCCTTCTATATGCCATACCGCTGTGTTGACTAAACAACTGGGAAAGGTTAATATTATTTTTGTAGACCCCCGGTGCGACCTCTGCGCAAGCATGCCCCCGGGGGCTTGTTTTTTTAGATACTTGCCTGCTTCTATTCAATCTTCATTTTAGTGTAAAATATTTTGATAGTTAACTCTTTTGGGTTTTTCAACTCAGCGAAACCAGACGATTTTATAATATTTTTTAGTAAATTAAAAATCAGAAGATAATTATATAGTAACTTCACCATTTAATTTTATATTTTAATCTGATTTCATTAATTAGCTTATTTAGATCCCTAGATATTATATTTTATTTATCAGTACATGATGGAAGGTATTGTCTATACCATCATCTGTCAGCCGTTGGTGAGGTTAATGAAATGAGTGGAACCTAGCACTATTGTGATAGAGCATAATCTTCATGAAAAATCATCCGGAAGAGGATGCTGATGACCCGCATCGTGATCGATTTACCTGAAAAAGATCTCCGGCAATTAGATAATCTGGCCGCAATTCGCCATCTCTCCCGGGCAGAGTTAATCGGGCAAGCCTTGTCCGGCTACCTTGCAGATAATCTCGCCGGTAGTAATAATAATGTGTTTGGCCTATGGACTAATAGAACTACTGACGGGATTCTCTATGAAAACCAAATCCGAAGGGAGTGGAAATGAGTTTACGCTAGGCTTCGTTTGACCTCGATAGCAATTTTAAAATAGCGTTTAAAGATTCCTCGAAATTCGGTTTTACCAATGCTAAATTCAGCGTAAAAATAGGTAAGCTTTACCCTGCTTAACAAATTCTGAGCCTTTTTGGGGGCTTCGAGATAAAGGCTTTCTAACTAAATTACTAAACTTGGGGTTTTCCAATTTTATATCAATAAAATCAATTATTTAACTAGATTTTATCAATATTGGGATAATATGCAATTTATAACTTTTATTGTTTTTAAATCGTAACAGGGTGGTTCCACCGTGCGTGGTTTTGTCGCCTTTTCGAATAATCTACAACATCTGTGCCTCCATAAACTTAGTGTAAGAACCAATAAAATATCCTGAGGGTTTATTTTGCCAAAGCATCAGCCATAACCCATGCAATAAGGGGCGTGCCCTTTGCATTGATGTAACCCATATTTACCCATTTATTATCAGGCGAGTTCTGTATTACCTTTATTTTATCTCCGGACACCAGGTAAGCTTTGGTCTGGTTGTTATTATCTGGCGAGGAAAATAAATACGATTTGGTGATAATTGTTTTTTCTGTGGTAATACTGCTTAAATACTTGGTAATATACTTAGTCGTTAATGGTTTTGCTTTTTTATTGACTTTTATCAATTCCTGATAGGTGTTGATATTTGTTTGATCTGGTGCATCACATCGCAAATACACTTTTACTGTAGCAGTATAAAGTGATGAAAGATTATCCTTCACATGTTTTATTCTTGGGCGAAAAGAGAGAAAATCAAATGTATCAGATCCTGGTGAATTTTCCAATATATCTTCATTTTCTCTCCAATCATACCCACAAGCCCCACCAGTCCAGTCACTTATATAACAACCCTTCTCCATATCAATTACGCTACAGTAAGCTCTGTCAACATATTTTTTTGTACCATCAGCAGAATACAAATAACCACCAGATATACTGTTTACAACTAAATACTTTCCGGATGGAGAGACGTGAGAAGACGCACTCTCAGTAAAATAACGACCGTCTATGCCCAGGTCGATAGTCTCTCCGTGACCTTTAAATGACAACTTTCCCCATGCATCGGCATCATAATTTTTTCCACTTTTTTTCTCGGAAAAAATTAATTTAGTCCCAAATGGTGAGCGTATTATAACATCTGAAACTGCCACTGGCGAAAGGGTTATAGATAATAAAATAATAATTTTTAATAAACAGTTAACATTCATAATTTAGCCTTTAGTGATTTAAATCTAACAACTGAATTAGTCATAAACTCAACTATAAAATAAGCATACAAGGAAAGATTTCATTCTCTTTCATGTAACTACGGAAATGTAAACCCATTATCAATTATGGTTGCATCCGGCATATCCTCAATGCTGTTGCTTTTAATGTCCTTTTTACCAAATGAGTTGGAGTCACATCTTTTTGTACTTATTCTTTCGCCATTCTTGCTAAATTCAAGAAGGGCGACAACATTAGACCTTTCCTCCGGAACAATAAGTACGTATGAATACTGACCTTTATTAAAACCTAAATAAGTGCTGTAGGTTCCAAGATCGACCCATCTTTTCAATTTATTTTTTGGATTAAATTCAACCTCAAGCTCTGGTTTGTCACCTCGCTTAAAGGTATATTTGATGGTGTTGTAATTATTTTTTTTGCACAAAAAACAGCAGAACGTTGGACTTTCCCCAGGAGATTACATGATGCCACTAATGTTTCATCGACATTGCATTCATCCGCAAAAGAATATGGCACCGATATAATGGCAAAAATGCATACTATTTTTTTCATAAAAATACCTGTTCACACCGTCTATAAGCCGCTTTTCTCTCTGTAAGCCCCATATAACCACTGTTCACTGTTCACTATTCAGCCCTTCCATCAGCGGCTGACTGCTTAGTTTTCTCACGGTATGTCGATTTTTCATACACCGGGTATTTTACCGGGCTGAAGGTTTTCAAAACATAGACAGTGAGTTAACAAACCCTAGGTTGTCGCCCGTCGATACTTTCAAGCAACATGGCAAGTTGCGCCGGCGTCAGTAACACTTTCCGATTCTGGACCGAGGGCAAGGCTGTTTTATAGGAACGGCGACGCACCCTCGCTCTAAACGCCTGGACAGCAGGCACAAACCCTAGCCGTGGACCAAAGTAGCTTGATGGTGTTGCGACGGTTGCCCCTAACCTAAAGATGAATACGTGACCGGAAAACGGATCACTACGTGCCGGGTAACGCATGGCCGCGATCCTGAGCTTGCGGGAAAACGCCAAACTTAAAGGTCACTATCCTGATATTTGGCTTCGGGATGGATTAACGTGCTTGCCCACCTGGTCCAACAACCGAATCAACGAGTTGTTGCCCTACGTCGAAAATAGCTTTAGCAAATATTTACTAGCTTAATACCTTATTTTACTCACACAATGTGAGTTCGCCGCCCGGTTACTCACATCCTTATTAATCACCTTCCAGATGAAATTATTTTTTCGTGCCAGACGGCATTTCGATTTGATTTTAATCTCAATAATGTATGCAAACATACATTGAAAATTTATTTATAAAATATCGCTATATTTTATCCAACCAATAATTTTTTTCGGACCCGTTGAATAACTCACCTTCAGGAATGAATCACTGTAATCCAAAATTTCGACCTGATCACCTTTTATCAGGTAAGGTTTTTTTGTTTTATGTTTTTTATTTTCATTATATAAGAAAGACTTATCGCTTACGATGGTTGTTTTGATCTTCCTCATAAGAAATAAATTATTCTGTTCTAATACACGGTCTGCATCAATATTGGATAGATTTAATTTTTTCATGCTGTCTTTTTTGAAACATAACGTTAATAGCTCTACAGCTTGTTGATTGTTTACAGAGGGCAATGTTATTTGTTTGCAGGCGGATATTAGATAAGGTATTTCACTAGATGAAAATTCAAACATGTACACATCTCGTGGATAATGCATCGAAACCAATATATTCTCTGAGGAGTCAGAACTTATAAAAAAATCATTATCCGCGACATAAGACGTAATGATGCTTTTATTATTATACACCATGCCATTTTTATTAACATATTTTAGATTGTAATTATCACCTTTTCTTTCTACAACCCATTCACTTCCGTCACTATTGCTGATTTTGTTCACTAAAATAGTATTTTCAGCAAACGCAATGACGGATATAAAATACAGTAATGCGCTAAAAATAAATTTTATATAATACCTCATAATATCACCATTCATTTTTAAGTTTATTATAGGCATTTTTAATTTTTTCATTATATCCTTTCTGCTTTGAACCGTTATATTTATTAGCAATAGTTAGCCAGTCTTTATCTTTCATTGGTTGAAGCATTTTTTTCTCCTTAATCAAAAAGACCTTAAAGTATTGCAAGTGCTGCAGTGCACAATGGTTTTGAGCGTCGACTAATTCTGTAGTTGATTCATAAAGGTGGTGATAATACTCTCCCATAACCTGGAATTTACCCCAAGAACAAGACTTATTGGCAGCGTCGCAGTTAATTTCACGAGCCCTTATCAATCGTTTATATTGCTGACTATCTGAACCATAATGATAGTCTTTCTCCCAACCATGCATTATTTCCGGCTCGGATGATTCTATCCTTTTTGCTATTTCCGGGCTAATACCCAACTGGAGAGACAACCTTTTCATGTAGTGTCTTTCATAGAGAATTGTTGCGTGATTTTCACCACTTACATATTGCTTAAACGCTACCTTATCACCCGTTTCAGCAACAGCAATTGCTCTTAACACTTCTCGTTCAACACCCAGCTGAGTTGCAAGTAATTCAAAATCATTCTTAGTTACATTCTGTGCACCTGATTGGCACGGGCGAACAACGATCCCTTGTTTGTAACAAAAGCATTGATTATTCGAAGGTTTGAGCGCATCCAAAAACACCACCGGATGCATATGCCACGGCGTTGGCCCCATGCCCGCCACCGATTTCATCCAGCTCATCTGGTCGATAAAATTTTCCAGGTACGCTTTCCACACTGGTGCATCATGCGTCAGTTTGTTCAGGTAGGTTTTCCACAGCGGGTCATCCTTGCCGTAGTACCATTCGCTGGGGTGTTTGGCGATAATGCGATACTGGTGGTTGCGGTACGACGGGAGATGTACCGCCTGGAGGTACTCTTGTTCCGGGTAACAATTTTCATCATTCCTGTTTATCTGATCGAGCAGCCGCTTGTAGTTATACTGGTTCATTACAGAGCCGATACGGGGTTCATCCTTCGCCACCTTATACCACTGCTCCACAATTCTGAGGGTTTATTTTGCCAAAGCATCAGCCATAACCCATGCAATGAGGGGCGTGCCCTTTACATTGATGTAACCCATATTTACCCATTTATTATCAGGCGAGTTCTGTATTACCTTTATTTTATCTCCGGGCACCAGGTAAGCGTTGGTCTGA